>CAMKTV010000033.1 GCA_946415785.1 uncultured Solobacterium sp. | reverse complement strand
GGAAGAATTACTTATACTTGATGGACAGCCATTTAAGGCTGATGTGGCATATCAAAGAATATATTCCAAAGCTAAAAAGAACATTATTCTTATAGATGACTATATTGGTGTGAAAACTTTACAACATTTAGCTATTGCTAAAAACAATGTCGATATAAACATCATTACTGACAATAAAGCTTCAAAGCCATTAACGCTGAATGAACATAATGACTTAATAAAAGAATATCCAGCTATGAATATCAGATTTATTGAATCAAATAAAAAAGCCCATGATCGTTATATTATTCTGGATTACGGTAATAAAGATATGAAGGTCTATTTATGTGGCAGCAGTTCTAAAGATACAGGCAATAAAATAAGTACTATTATTAAGATTAATCGTACTTTAGAATATAAGCCAATGGTTAAAGAATTATTGTCTAATAATACACTAAAATTAAAGTAAAAAATTTAGTATAAAAATATTGAAAAGCGAATTAAGTATTTTATATAATATATAAGCCTGTTGGCATTACGCACACTATGAATTCATCATTCCGTGGCAATAGCTTAGTGATGTTTGAAATAGTGGAGGAGAAACGGAAAGAGAGGAAATTTTTAAATGCAATTAGTTTCAATGCGCAAACTTCTAGAAAACGGTGTACATTTCGGACATCAAACTAGAAGATGGGACCCTAAGTGTAAACCATTTATTTACACTGCTAAGAATGGTATTTATATCATTAACTTAGAAAAGACACAAGAAGATTTACAAGTAGCTTATAACAAGCTAAAAGAAATCGCTGAAAATGGCGGAAAAGTATTATTTGTAGGTACTAAGAAACAAGCACAACAAATAGTTCTTGATGAAGCAACACGTTCTGGTAGTTTCTATATCAACCAAAGATGGTTAGGTGGTACATTAACAAACTTCAGAACAATCCAAAAGAGAATCAAGAGATTACTTGAAATTGCTGAGATGGAAGCATCTGGTACCATTAATGTATATCCTAAAAAAGAAATCGTTCTAATCAGAAAAGAAGCAGCTCGTCTTGATAACTTTTTAGGTGGTATTAAAGAAATGAAGAAACTTCCTGATGCAGTTGTTGTAGTAGATCCAAAAGAAGATCATAACGCTGTATTAGAAGCTAGAAAATTAAATATCCCAGTATTCGGTTTAACTGATACAAACTGCAATCCAGCATTTGTTGATTACCCAATTCCTGCAAATGATGATGCAATTAAATCAATCAAATTAATCATCTCTTTATTAGCTGATGCAATCGTTGAAGCAAAAGGTGGTATCTTACAAGATGCTTATCAAGAAGGCGAAGATGTTGAAGACATCACTATGGATGAAGTTATCATCAATGTTGAAAAACATGCTGAAGAACAAGAAAAGAGAAGAAAAGCTAGAGAAGATGTTAGAAATCGTCAACAAGGTCAAAACAGACGTTTCAACAGAAACTCTGAAAAACGTTATATAAACAAGAAAGAAAATAACGAAGAAAAAGCTCAAGAAGTTAAAGAAGAAGCTGAAATAGTAGAAGTTCTTGAACAACCTGTTGAAGAAGTTCAAGAAGTAGTTGAAGAAGTAAAAGAAGAAGTAAAGAAGGGCGAAGAAGAAGTTCAAGAAGCTCCTAAGAAACGTGGTCGTCCTAAAAAAGTAAAGGAGGAAGCTGAATAATGGCAATTACTGCTGCTCAAGTTAAAGAATTAAGAGATAAGACTGGCGCTGGTATGTTAGATTGCAAGAACGCTCTAACTGCAAGTGATGGTGATATGGAAAAGGCTGTTGACTGGTTAAGAGAAAAAGGTATCGCTAAATCAATCAAGAAAGCTAGCAGAATCGCAGCTGAAGGTTTATCAAAAGTTATCGTTGATGGTAATAAAGCATGTTTAGTTGAAATCAATTCAGAAACTGACTTTGTTGCTAAGAACGAACAATTCCTTGAATTAGTTGACAAGACAAATAGAACTATTTTAAATAGCTCAGTTAAAACAAATGAAGAAGCACTTGCTTTACCAGTTGATGGTAAGACATTAAATGACTTATTCATTGAAGCTACTGCTACAATTGGTGAAAAGATTGTTTTAAGAAGATTCGCAATTGTTGAAAAGAGTGACAATGAAGTATTTGGTTCTTATATCCATATGGGTGGTAAGATTTCTACATTATGTGTAGTTGAAGGTGGCGATGAAGCTTTAGCTAAAGATATGGCAATGCAAATTGCTTCAATGGCTCCTAGCTATGTATCAAGTGCTGATATGCCTGCTGATGTAGTTGCACATGAAAAAGAAATTCAAACAGAAATCGTTAAGAATGATCCATCATTCGCTGGCAAGCCTGATAAAGTAATTGAAGGCGCTATTGCTGGTAAGGTTTCTAAGTCATTAAAAGAAATGTGCTTAGTTGACCAAGAATATTTCAAAGATCCTGGTCAAAAAGTTGCAGCTGTATTAAAGAATGCTAATGCTACTGTTAAATGTTTCGTAAGATATTTAGTTGGCGAAGGTATTGAAAAAAGAGAAGAAAATTTTGCGGAAGAAGTCGCAAAACAGATGGCTCAATAATAAAAAGAGACTTTGTCTCTTTTTTTGGAGAAAGTTATGTACAAAAGAGTTTTATTAAAATTATCTGGTGAAGCTTTAGGATGTCCTTATGATATTAAGATATTAGATTCTCTGGCTTTACAAATTAAGAAATTAGTTTCAGAAGGCATTGAAGTTGGTGTTGTCATTGGTGGTGGCAATATCTGTCGAGGCAAGACTTTTGAAAAATTAGGATTAGATCGAAAAGAATCTGACTATATCGGCATGGAAGCGACAGTTATGAATGCCCAAATGCTAACAGCTGCTTTAATCAAAAATGGAGTAAATGCTAAATGTTTATCAACTATCTCAATACAAAGAGTAGCTGATTATACAAAACAGAAAGCCCTTAATCTGTTAAAGAAAAAAACAGTCTGTGTATTTGGTGGAGGAACTGGTAAACCATTCTTCTCAACTGATACAGGCAGTGCTTTAAGAGCAGTTGATATTAAAGCTGATATTATCTTGATGGCTAAAAATGGTGTTGATGGTGTCTATAGTGCTGATCCAGATATTGATCCAACAGCTACAAGATACAATGAACTAACTTTTGATGATATAATTAATAATAAATTAGGAGTCATTGACCTTAAGGCAGCAGAAATCTGTAAGAAGAATCATATTAAAGGCTTTGTCTTTGATATGGGAGTTAAGAATAATATTGTAAAAGCTGCAAAAGGTAAAGCAGTTGGCACCTTAATTAAATAGGAGACATTATATGGAAATCAAAAATGTTGAAGAAAGAATGGAAAAAGCTGTTGAAGTATTCAAAGAAGGCTTAAATAAGGTTAGAACAGGTAGAGCTAATCCAACACTTTTAAATGGAATAGAAGTTGATTATTATGGCAGCCCTACACCAATCAATCAGATTGCATCAATATCTATTCAAGAAGGTAAGACAGTTGTGATTAAACCTTATGATGCAAGTAGCTTAAAAGATATTGAAAGAGCTATTAATGCTTCTAGCCTAGGTCTTCCTCCTCAAAATGATGGCTCAGTAATCAGAGTTACTGTTCCAGCTTTAACAGAAGAAACAAGAAAAGGCTATTGCAAAGATGTCGCAAAGATGGCTGAAGAAGCTAAAGTTGCTATCAGAAACATTCGCCGTGATGGAAATGATGAAGTAAAGAAAGATAAGACTATTCCTGAAGATATGGCAAAAGACCTTCAAGAAAAGATTCAAAAAGCTACTGATAAATTCATCGCTAAAGTTGATGAAGTAGCTAAAGAAAAAGAAAAAGAAATAATGACAATCTAATGAACACTTTAAATCATATCGCCATTATTATGGATGGCAATGGCCGTTGGGCAAAAAGTCATAATCTGCCTAGGACCATGGGACATAAAAAAGGCGTTGAAAAGGTTAGAGAGATCGCCATATATGCAAATAAGTTAGGTATAAAATGCCTAACTCTTTATGCATTTTCAACCGAGAACTGGAAAAGACCTGAAAAAGAAGTCAATTATCTGATGTCTTTGCCTAAAGTTTTCTTTAAATCATATTTAAAAGAAATAATGGCAAACAATATCAAGATTACCATGATTGGCGATATGAAAGATATTCCTTTAGAAGCTAAGAATATCTTTAAAGAAGCAATTAAAGCTACAAGTAAAAATACGGGCATGGTTTTAAATTTTGCCATGAATTATGGTGGTCAAAGAGAGATTGTCAGGGCTGCTAAAAAATATGCCCAGGATTATAAAGATGGTAAGATTAAGAATCTGAATGAAAAGACATTCAATAATTATCTTTATACAAAAGATCTGCCTGAACTTGATTTGATGATCAGAACTAGCGCTGAAGAACGTATTTCTAATTTTCTTTTATATCAGGTTGCCTATAGTGAATTAATATTTATGGATACTTACTGGCCTAATTTTAAAAAAGAAGATTTAGACAAAGCAATTGAAATATATATGAAGAGAAATAGAAGGTTTGGAGCTATTGATGAAAACAAGAGTAATTAGTGGAATAGTCATTGGTGTTCTAGCCCTTGTGACTATTTATTTTGGTGGTATCTTATTTAAAGCGACAATAGCCTTTGTTGGTCTTTGGGGTTCTTATGAATATATTAAGGCTCGCAATAAAGCATTTAACTGGTTTGAATATGCTTTAATGGTCATCTATACACTTTTGTTTATCTTGTTTAATGAAAAAGCTTTAGCTTTAATTGTTTGTTTATTAGTTTCTTTAATTATTCTGGCTATCTTTGATTCAAGAGTTGATATTACGGATATCAGTGTAACTTTTTTAGAAAGCGTCATGTCAGGTTTTGCCCTGTATCAGGCTCTAAAAATTCAGGCACTTAATAAATGGCTATTTGGCTATATTATCATCTTAGCTTTAGTAACTGATGTATTTGCCTATTTCAGTGGTGTCTTATTAGGCAAGCATAAATTATGTGAAAGAATATCACCTAAAAAGACTATTGAAGGTTTTATTGGTGGCTGGTTCTGTGGCCTAGTTATTTCATTGATATATGCCTTTGCGTTTAACTTCTTTGAATTAGATATGGGCTTTATTATCATATGCAGTATTATTTCACCAATCATTTCGCAGCTTGGTGATTTAGCTTTCTCACTTATTAAAAGACATTATGGAATCAAAGATTTCTCTAATCTTATACCAGGACATGGTGGTATCCTAGATCGCTTTGATTCAGTAACTTTTACTTTATTGATATTTGGTATTATTTCGATATTTTTATTAAAATGAAAAGAATTTTATTATTAGGAGCTTCTGGTTCAATCGGCAAACAAAGCATTGACATCATTAAAGCTCATAAAGATGAATTAGAATTAGTGGGAGTTAGTGTATATAATAATCTTCCTTTTTTAAGAGAAATCTTAAATGAATTTAAGATATCTTTTGCCTATTATAAAGAATACAATCAGGAATTAATTGAAGAATATCCTTCAGTAAGATTCTATTTTGATGAAAAAGGCTTAGAAGAAATCGTCAAAGAAAATGATTATGACTTATTAGTCAATGGCCTAGTTGGCTTTGTGGGCTTTTTACCTACATTAAGAGCTATTGAGAATAAAAAGGACATTGCCTTGGCTAATAAAGAAACTTTAGTGGCTGGTGGTGAAATAATCAAAAAAGCCTTAAAAGAGAATAATGTAACTTTATTGCCAATTGATTCTGAACATTCTGCCATCCTTCAATGTTTAAATGGTCATTATAAAAAAGATGTAAACAGATTAATAATTACAGCATCCGGTGGACCATTTAAAAATTTGAGTAGAAGTGAATTAAAAAACGTAACAATTGAAGATGCTTTAAAACATCCAACCTGGTCAATGGGTAATAAGATCACCATTGATTCAGCTACGATGATGAATAAAGCTTTTGAAATAATGGAAGCTCATTATTTATTTGATATTGAATATGAAAATATTGAACCAATAATACATAGGACATCAATCATCCATTCAATGGTTGAATATAAGGATGGAACTATCATGGCTCAATTATCAAGTCCTGATATGCGTTTACCAATTCGTTATGCTCTGTTATATCCTAATAATCTTGAAGATGAAAATGTCAAACATCTAGATTTAAAGGAAGCCTTAAGTTTGGATTTAGAACCTGTTGATTATAATAGATTTCCATTGTTAAAAATAATCAAAGAGATTGCCCCATTAAAAGGTAATATTGGTTCAACGCTTGTTGGTGCAAATGATGAAGCAGTTAATTTATTCTTAAACAGACAGATTGGTTTTTTAGATATTGAAAAATCAATTATTGAAACATTAAAAAATACTACATTTATTAAATATCCAACTTGTGAAGAATTATTAAATACACATAAAGAAGCTAGAGAATATGTAAGGAAGATGTGGAACATATGATTAAAACAACTTTAACAATTATTCTGTTTATCTTAATGATGACAGTTATTATATCTATACATGAATTTGGACATTTTATTACCGCCAAATTATTTAATGTATATATCTATGAATATTCGATTGGTATGGGTAAGAAACTTTTCTCAAAGAAGGGAAAAGAAACGGTTTTTTCAATCAGGCTATTACCAATTGGTGGCTATTGTTCATTAGCTGGTGATAATGATACTGATTTGGAAAACAATCCGGAAATAGATGTTGATCCAAGCACTATACCAAATGAGAGGACATTAAATGGAATCGCCAAATGGAAGAAGATCATCATCTTATTAGCTGGTGTCTTCATGAATTTTGTTTTGGCACTATTTATAATTGCGATTGTTTATCTGTCAATCGGCACTGTTTCAAAAGCACCAGAACCAATTATTAAAGAAGTGATAAGTGGTTATCCTGCAAAAGAAGCAGGCTTATTAAAAGATGATAGAGTAATTGAAATGAAATATGACAATGGCTATGCATTAAAGCCAAGCAATTTTTCAGATTTAAGTTCTTTCTTGTCAGTCTATGATGAAAGTTATGGTGAAGTAACATTAATCGTTGATAGACAGGGTGAAATAATTGAAATAAAGGTTACACCAGTTTTAGATGAAAGCAGTTCAAGTCAAAGATATGTAATAGGCGTCAATTCTTATGATTATAAAACTGAAAAAATAAATATCTTTAATTGTTTCTCATATGCTTTCTCATATTTAGTCTTAATGACAAAACTTATATGGACAACTTTAATTGGTTTATTAAAAGGAGTTGGCCTAAATAATATATCTGGTCCAATAGGTATCTATAAGGCTACAAGTGATGCGGTATCTAGTGGCTTTACAACTTATCTATCTTTAGCTGGTATCTTATCACTTAATATCGGTATCTTTAATTTATTGCCAATACCAGCACTAGATGGAGGTAGAGTCCTTCTTACAGTCATTGAAGCAATCATTCGTAGGCCTATTCCTAAAAAGATTGAAAATGTCATTATGACAATTTCTGTATTATTATTTATATTATTGATGGTATACGCAACAGGTGTTGACATCTTTAGATTATTTAGAGGTTAAAATGTTTAAGAAATATTTGATTGTATTTTTGGTTTCAATGGTGCCACTTATTGAATTAAGAGGCGCTATTCCTTATGCGGTAGCGTATGAACTACCACTTTTACCTTCATATATTATCGCCATCATCGGCAACATGTTACCCGTTCCTTTTATCTTTTTCTTCGCTCATAAAGTTTTGATTTGGGGAAAAGATACAAGTTTCAAACCGTTTTCAAAATTCTGTAATTTTTGTATAGATAAAGGCAATAAAGCTAAAGAAAAACTATTATCTCGCAATAAGAACAATGTCTATATTGCCTTATTGTTGTTTGTAGGAATACCATTACCAGGAACTGGCGCCTGGACAGGAACCTTAGCAGCTAGCTTTTTAGATTTAGATTTTAAAAAATCAGTTATCGCTGTTATCTTAGGTGTCATCTTAGCAGGCATCATTATGGGACTTGTTTCTAGTGGTGTCGTTGGTACAATCAATATCTTTAAGTAGGAGGAATAAATATGAAAATCTTAGTAACTGGAGGAACTGGCTATATTGGCAGCCACACTGTCGTTGAATTAATTAATAAAGGATATGAATGTATAATTCTAGATAATTTATATAATTCTAGCGAAAAAGTCTTAGATCGTATTAAGATGATAACTGATATTCGTCCTAAGTTTTATAAAGTTGATATCAGAGATAAAGAAACTTTAGAAGAAGTATTTAAAGAAAATAAAATTGATGCGGTTATTCATTTCGCAGGTTTAAAGGCAGTTGGTGAATCAGTAGCTAAACCTTTAGAATATTATGAAAATAATATAACTGGTTCAATCAATCTATATGAACTAATGCTTAAATATAATGTAAAGAATCTGGTCTTTTCAAGTTCCGCAACTGTTTATGGCGATTCATTTAAATCACCATTAAAAGAAGAATATGGAAGAGGCAATACCACAAATCCATATGGTGCTTCAAAAGCCATCAATGAAATGATTATTGAAGATATTGGTGTAGCCAATAAAGATTTCTCAGCTATCTTATTAAGATATTTTAATCCTGTTGGTGCTCATGAAAGTGGACTGATCGGTGAAAGACCTAATGGAATTCCAAATAATCTTGTGCCATATATCTCTGATGTTGTAGTAGGGAAATTAGATCATCTAAATGTCTTTGGTGATGACTATGATACAAGAGATGGAACAGGTGTAAGAGACTATATCCATGTAGTAGATTTAGCTAAGGCTCATGTTTTAGCAATTGAATATGCTTTAAAACATGAGGGTGTTAATACAATTAATGTTGGTTCAGGCAATGGCTATTCAGTACTTGAAGTAATTAAGGCTTATGAAAAAGCCTGCGGTAAACCTATTCCATATAGGGTTACTCCAAGAAGGCCAGGAGACATCGCTACTTGTTTCGCTGATACAAACAAAGCAAGTGAATTGTTAGGATTTAATACTAAATTAAATATTGAAGATATGTGTAAGGATGCTTATAACTTTATCTGTAAGAATCCTGATGGTATTGAATAACGATATATTTATAGATAAATTTAACTATAAATAAAAATATATAGAAATTGACAAAATTATAGATAATTTTCTATAATTTTTTTATGAGTAAGAAATCTTATGTCGGGGCAATGCTAGAATCACTAGTGCCCATCAGTTATTTAAACCAAGGGAAGGCTGCTAAGATAATATCAAGCTTAGGGCCGGATGACATCAAAATCATTGTAAAGAATAATGAACCGATGGCAGCGATAATTCCGATTTCGCGTTTTTCTGAACTTATTGAAGCCGAAGAGACTTTAAAAGGAGAAGGCAATGGCTAAAAAAAGAAAAAGAAAAGTCAGATTTGATCGTGTATTATTGTTAGTGCTGCTTTTTGTGTTTATTGTTGCTTTATTGACTTTTGGAATCAAAGCACTAATCAATAAACCAGATGATAATGACTCAAAAGACAACAATACCCAAACTAATAAGGAAACACTGACCATTGAACTATTAGATTATGAAGTTTATGAAGATAAGGATGATAAACTTGGTTTTAATTTTATTGTTGCCACATTAGAATTTAAAGCTGATAAAGAAATTGATTATGATTTAAATAACTTAATAACTGATGAAGCCATAAGACTTAATAATATATCAGACTATCAAAAGAAAATGAATATCAATTCATATAATTATGAAGATTTAAATACCAGTGTAGATGTAAAAAGTAAAGAAAAATCTATACAAGTAAAAGTCTTTGTTCCTTATATTAATCAAAGAGATTTAGTTATTATTACTGATACAGTAACTGGTAGTTCTATTAGTATTAATACCAATAATAATAAAAAAGATCTTGATGATATTAAATATGTTTCAACAGAAAATGAAATAAAGACATCATCATATCAGTTTAAAATCTCAAACAATTATATTTCAACAATGATGAAACATAATGGTGAAGATTATGATTGTTCAATGTTGTCGGTATATACCTTTGATTTGACTGTTGAATCAATAAAGGAAGATACAAGAATTATTGGTGCTACATTTAAACAGAATGCAACAAATGAAAGCTGGGAAGCATTAGATTCTTCATTTTCTTCATATAAGATAGACAATATAATAAACAAAGAATTAAAAGTTAATGATACATACGCTTTATTCTTTGAAGTCTATTCAAATATAAATGATAAGCCATCATATGAAGGAAAGATAAATATTAATTTTAATGATGGCAGTACAGTAACAATTGATACAACTCTAAACTAAATGAAAAAGATTATTTTGTCGCTACTTATTACAACATTAATTATTCCAGTATTTGGAATCTTTAATCGTAATATAGTTAAAGGTGAAAATGCATGTGGCATGAATTATGAAGTTGCTTATATTGAAGATGATGGCACTTTTAGTAATGTTGCCTGCTATGAAAATTTTGCCAGTGCTAAAAAAGCGATGAAAGAATTAGGCGAAGATTATGTTGTTAGACAAGAGAATTCTTTATCTCCTTCAAAGATAATTGCGATGAATTCAGGCCTTGCCTATTCATATCCTGGCAGAGGCAAATCAAAGACAATGAATATCTATCAACATGTAACAGATTATTCAAGTACCTATAAAAAGACCTATATCGCCAATCATTATGAAATGTATTATGTAGATACTGAAAGATATTTCATTGATAAGAATGGCAATGGTGTAGGCATGGTTGAAGTCAGCATCAATGGTTTTGATGGCTACGCAGATTTAGAATATACTGATTTGGTTCCATCAAAATTCTTAGATAATGATATCGCAATTTATCTGGGTGGAAACAACACTTATGAAGGTGAAGAAGCATTCTTAGTAACACCTTTTAGAAATTATTATGAAGTAGTTAAAAATGGTAATTATCTTGATTTAGTATTCCGTTATTGTCGTGCATATCCTGAAAAGGAAAATATAAATGCAATAAGTTCTTCGATTGTTGTCGGAAAAGCAAGCGAACAGATGAAAGAAGGAATTAAATATTATTCAAAAGATGGTGTTAATTTCTATACTGATACATCTTTAGAAGGAACATGTATTACTTATTATAATTACTATGAATTTTTACCACTTAGATCAAAGAGTAATATCAGCTGTGATGTTTTAAATAATTACATTAAAAATAAAACAGGTTCAGTGTTAATTAATCATGGCCAAGATTTTATTGATGCCCAAAATAATTATGGAGTCAATGCCTTATTATTATTTGCCATGGCAATTCATGAATCAAGTTATGGCACAAGTAATTATGCTAAATATAGAAACAATCTATTTGGCTGGAATGCTGTTGATAATAATCCTGGTAGTGCCAGCAGCTTTGAAAGTGTCTATGCTTGTATAAATCAACAGGCTTCAATAAATCTAAGAGGTTTTCTAGATATTAATGATTCTCGATTCTTCTCATCTTCATTAGGTAATAAAGGCTCAGGTTTAAATGTTCAATATGCCAGTGATCCATATTGGGGAATGAAGATTGCTGGTATTGCCTATGCAATCGATAAAGCAAGCAAGAATAAAGATGGCACATATACAGATTTAGATAATTATCATTTAGCTTTAATAAATGATTTTGATATTAAATTTAAAAAGGAAGCTAATAAAAATAGTACCACTTTATATACAAGCCAATACGGCCCATATTATCAAAAAGATTTTATAGTCATAAACTTAGGCAAAGAAGGTGACTATACAAAAGTTCAATCTACTAATGCGATAGATAATAATGGAAATGTATTAACACATCGCACAAATGGAACACTTAATGGTGCTTACAATTATGATTATGATTTATCTGTTGCCTATATTGAATCTAAATATTTAAATGATCTTAATTATATTGATGAAGTAGGGGATGAAAGCGTTGATGATGAATTAAAAGTCTTCTCGACAATAGACAGTTTAGAAATTAAAGATAATAATCTTATCATTAATGGCTGTGCTTTCATAAAAGGAACAAGCTTTGATATTAAAAATAAGATAAGTCACGAAATATTAGTTAAAAATATAGCTGATGATAAGACAATCAAAACATATGTGGCAGAAAGCAAGAAATATGAAGGAATTAAATTCAACGACAATCATATTTATGATTATGTTGGCTACAATATAAGCATTCCTTTAAATGAATTAAATGAAGGAAATTATTATCTTATGATCAACATCAAAAACAGAAACGTTAATCTAAATACTTTCTTACATTCTTATGATGAAAGTTATGCCAATCTATCTAAAAAAATTGACAACAAGAATTACCATTTAACTACTAATGAAATATATAATAATCGTCTTGAAATAGATGTCGATTCTTTGCCTAGCAAAATAAGTTATGCAGCTATTAATAAACCTAGCACAAGACCATCATTATTCTCATTTGATAAATTCACATTAGATGAAAATGGCAACTTATATATCTATGGCCAAGCGATGATTTATTATACAAACTTTAATAGCCAGAATAATGTTAAATATAAGATCTATTTAATTGATGATGAAGATAATTATTTAGAAATCAAATGTACAACTTTAAAATCAAATTATAATTATCAGTCATTATTAAAATCTTCATACAATATGGACTATATATGTTTTGAAGCAAGTGCAAATATTAAAAATCTAAAAGAAGGTTTCTATCAGATGATTATAAAGATTGAAAATGGTAATTATTTAGATTATCTGGAAATGAGCAATGTTTCGCAAACTAATGTTCCATCAGCTGATATCAATAATATGACCTATCGCTTCTTTACAAGCAGAATTAGAGATCGTTTAATGTTGGAGGTAAGTCAATGAAAAAATTTTTTTCTAACACATTAAATATTATATTGACCATAAGTTTAGTTGCAGTTTTATTTATTGTTGGTTTTTTAGCATACAATTATTTAGATTTAGGGTTTAATAGAAAAATAATTGTGCCTGATTTTTCAAATATGAGTGAAAAGGAAGTAGCTGATTGGGCAAAAGAAAACAAATTAAATGAAAATCAATATATAGTTACTTATGAATATGATGATGAAATACCTGAAGGTAAACTGGTATATCAATCAATTAAGCCAAATGAAGAAATGACTGATCATTTAAAACTTATTTATTCTAAAGGAAAAGATCCTAATGTGATTATAGTGATTGATTTTTCTGGTATGAATGAAGAAGAAATAAAAAAATGGGCTAATGAAAATGCAGCAACTGTTAATATTGAATACGAATATTCTGATGATGTTTTAAAAGGAAAAGTTATTAGACAAAATTATGAAGAAGGAACTAAGATTTCAAAAGATAAAAGTATCAATATTATCATTT
>CAMKTV010000032.1 GCA_946415785.1 uncultured Solobacterium sp. | reverse complement strand
TAATGAGATTAAAAAGATTCATAGTGAACAAGTTGCTATATCTTTGAGTGTTGGTTCTCATGTAGCTACCCCAACTGTTAAAGTTGGAGATTATGTCAAAGTTGGTGATCTAATTGGCAAAAGAGATGATAAATTTTATGTACCTATTTTTTCTAGTGTATCAGGCGAAGTTGTTGCAATAGAAAAAAGGATGTCTGCAAGATTATTGCCTGCTGAACATGTGGTTATTAAAAATGATCACAAAAATGAAATGACTTATTTTGATAAGTTAGGGCTAGATGCCAGTAAAGAAGAAATCATTGATTATATGAAGAAGATTGGACTACTTGGACAAGGTGGTGCAGGTTTCCCTTCATATATCAAATATTCAACTGATAAATGTGAAACATTAATAATCAACGCTGTTGAATGTGAACCTTATATTACAGCTGATATTCGTAATATTGAAGAGAATTTGGAAGCATTTAAAATAGGCGTCAAATTAATGCTTAAAGCATCTAATGCGAAGAAATGTTTCGTTGCGATTAAGAAATTCCACAAGGAAACAATTGCCAAACTTGAAGAATTATTCAAAGATGAAGATTTGATTGAAGTATTCAAAGCAGAAGATGTTTATCCAATGGGTTGGGAAAGAACATTAGTGTTCGAAGTATTAAAGAAAAGATATAAGACTCTGCCAATTGAGGCTGGAGCAATCGT
Source organism: uncultured Solobacterium sp. (assembly GCA_946415785.1). Classification (GTDB taxonomy): domain Bacteria; phylum Bacillota_I; class Bacilli_A; order Erysipelotrichales; family Erysipelotrichaceae; genus Colivicinus. The sequence goes on along the minus strand of CAMKTV010000032.1, from coordinate 12,721 downwards.
TTCAAATGCTACAAGTGCTATTACTCTTGGCAGCACTGCGTTAACTGGCAAATATCAATATGAAAGAATAATCACTGTTTCTGGTGATAATATCAAAAATCCACATAATGTCATTGCCAGAATTGGTGCTACTGTAGCTGAACTTATTAATGCCTGTGGTGGTGTTAATGATGGCCCTGCAGTATTAATAATGGGTGGTCCAATGATGGGTACTTGTGTTACAAAAGACATTGTTACTATAACACCTATTTCTAATGCTGTATGTGTATTTAAAGAAAACCATTATCAGGAATATTCTTGTTTAAGATGTGGTAGATGTGTTGAACATTGCCCAAGTTCTTTAATGCCAGTATCAATCATTGATGCTTATAAATTTAATGATATAGACGCCTTAAGCAATCTACATGTTATGGATTGTGTTGAATGTGGCATGTGCACATATATCTGTCCTTCAAAGATTGAAGTGACTGAATCAATTAGAAGAGCTAAGAAATTAGTGGCTCTTAGAAAGAAATAGGAGGCAATATGGAATATATTTTTAAAACAACTCCAATGCCAAGAAGGCCATTAAATACTTCTAAAATAATGCTAAGACTTTTTGCAGGTCTAATGATTGTTTATCTTTATGGTCTATTTCAGTCTTATAAATACGGAACAGCTTATTTATTAAACGGCATCTTATTATTAGTTGTAGCAGAAGCAGTTTCATATGCTTGTGAAGCCGTTTATGCTTTGATGATTAAAGAAAAGATTCTTGATGTCTTTAAAAAATCATTTCCATATATCACTCCACTAATCTTGGTGTTAACCGTTCCTGTAAATACTTCTTTATATGTTATAGGAGCAGGCACATTATTAGCTGTTGCCTTTGGTAAGTTAGTATTTGGTGGTTTTGGTCAAAATATCTTTAATCCTGCTGCTGTTGGTAGAGCAATCATTGCTACTTCTTTTGCGGGTGTTGTTGCCCTAGACACAATATCTTCACCAACAGTTACAACTGTTGTTGCGAATGCTTCTTGGATTACTGATTCAGGTTCTTTCTATTATATGCTTAAAGATTTTGGTGGCCTAGGAACAGTTTTGACTGGTAATTATTTTGGTGCACTAGGTGAAACAAATACCATCTTGATATTAGTAGTCGGGGTCTTATTATCAATATTTGATGTAATAGATTATCGTATTCCTTTAACATATTTAGGTGTAATGTTTGTAGGTGCCTTTATTATTGCCTTAATAAGTGGACTAGGAATTGATTATCCAATTACATTTATCTCAACTGGTGGTGCAGCATTTGGTGCAGTATTTATGCTGACAGATCCTGTTACCAATCCCCAAACTAGACCTGGTAAAATAGTATTCTCAGCTCTAGCTGCCTTATTTACAATTGCTATAAGATTTTTAGGTAATTTACCAGAAGGTGTTATCTTCTCAATTCTATTAGTAAATATGATTTCACCTGCAATTAATAGAATCTTTTCTAATAAACAAGTTGATTCAATTAAAAGAAATATTATTATTACTTTCGCTACAATCCTTGTATCAATCTTAGTTCTAGTTGTTATTGGTGTATCAGTTGAAAAGGGAACATATAAAGAAAATACCTTTAAACAATTTGATCCTAATGCTGAAACGGGCTTAGCTGCTGATGATTATTCTGGCTGTAAGGCTAAAGTTACCGATTTAGGTGGTGGTAAATATCATGTTACAGTCCGTGGCTTCCACGCTTTAGAAGATGGTGGTCCTGACAATGAATTTGATATTGTCATTAAAGATGGCAAAGTTGAAAGTATCGAATGTACTGTCTTCTCTGATACAAAAGGTATTGGTGATGCAGCAATTAGTGAAGATGAATTATCATCTTTTGTAGGTGTAAGTTTAAGCGATGAAGTTGATACAATGTCTGGATGTACATATACTTCTAGATCAGTTGTTGCAGCTATTCAGGCAGCTTTAAAGGAGGCTAAATAATGAAAAAGACAATTAGATTAGCAGCATTCCTTGGCGTTGTTGCTGCGATATCTGGTTTATTATTAGGCTTTGTGAATTCTATTACTGAACCAATTATCGAAGCGAAAGCTTTAGAAGAAGAAAAAGCAAATCTTCAAATTATGTATCCAAATGGAGAATTCGAAATTGTTGATTATAATGATGCAGATGGTGTAGTTATTTCTGTATTTAAAGCCAATGGCACTGATTATGTTTTTAAAGCAACTGCTACTGGTTATAATTCTTCAACACCTATCATTGCTTTAGTGGGAATAGATTCAAAAGGTACTATTACTAATGTTATAGCTTTACAGCAACAAGAAACTAATGGCATTGGTACAAAAGTGTTTGATAAAGAAAACATCAATAGTCTATATGTTGGCAAAGCAACAATTGATGATATTGATATGTTAAGTGGTGCAACATTTACATCAAGTGCTATGAAGACAATTATGACTAATGTTTTTGAAGCATTAAGTGAGATTAAATAGGAGGGCATATGAAAAATTTTAAAAATGGTTTTATTAAAGAAAATCCAGTATTCTGTTTATATTTAGGCATGTGCTCTACTTTAGCACTATCAACTAATTTAAATAATGCACTTGGAATGGGAATTTGTGTTACTGTTGTTCTTGTTTTATCAAATGCAATTATTTCATTAATTAGAAACATTACTCCGGATGAGATAAGAATACCTGTATATATTGTTGTTATAGCGACTCTTGTATCAGTTGTTGAATTATTAGTTCACGCCTTTATTCCTTCATTATTTGATGCATTAGGTGCATTCTTATCTCTAATTGTTGTCAATTGTATAATTCTTGGCAGAGCTGAAGCTTTTGCGAAAAAGAATCCAGTGCTACCAAGTATTATTGATGGTCTAGGCATGGGCTTAGGTTATACTTTTGCGATTGTATTAATTTCGATGATCAGAGAATTCTTATCGACTGCTTGGGTATCTTTATATAACCCATTTAATATGTCTCAATTAATCATTCGTGTTGGTATACCACAATTATCAAAATATACAATCTCTTTATTCTCATCAAGCGTTGGTGCTTTCTTAACCTTTGCTTGTATTGCTGCATTATTTGCATTTATAAACAATAAATCAAAGGAGGGTAAGAAATAATGAAATTATTAACTATCGCATTATCAGCTGTACTTATTAATAATATTGTCTTAGCTAAATTCTTAGGTGTCTGTCCATTTTTAGGTGTATCTAAAAATACTAAGTCGGCATTAGGAATGGGCGTTGCTGTTATATTTGTTATATTCTCATCTTCTATTTTGACTTATGCAGTTCAATATTTTGTTTTAGTTCCACTTCATATTGAATATATGCAACTTATTTCATTCATTTTAATTATTGCTGCCTTTGTGCAATTCGTTGAAATGTTTATGAAAAAACATCTACCTGGCTTATATAAAACATTAGGTGTTTATTTACCATTAATTACTACAAACTGTGCAGTATTATATGTAGCTCAAGATAATATCACAAAAGGATATAATTTCCTTGAAACAGTTGTTAATTCTATCGCAACACCTTTAGGTTTCTTACTTGTAATCTATCTATTCTCATGTGTAAGAGAACGTTTAGATTATGCGCATACACCAAAACCATTTAAAGGTAATCCAATTGGCCTAGTAGTTGCTGGTCTTATGGCTTTAGCATTCGCTGGCCTTGCAGGAATTATTTAATGATATACGCAATTATATTATTTGTATTTTTAGCATCTATTGTGGCTATTGGTTATTATTTGAATCAAAGAACGCCAAAGCCTGAAGGATGTAAAGACTTAAAAGAAAATTGTGAAGGATGTAAAATTGCAAGTTGCATTCATCATCCTTCATATAGAAAAGAGGAATTATGAATTATATTATTTCACTAGTTGTAATGCTTATTATTGGAGCACTGCTTGGTATATTATTAGGTGTTGCTAATGAAAAGTTCCATGTTGAACCTGAAGACGAAAGAGTTGAAAAAGCGACAGAAATGCTTCCTGGATATAATTGTGGATCTTGTGGATATTCTGGATGTGGTGCAATGGCTGAAGCTATCGTATCTGGCAAATTAGATATGATACCTTGCAATCCACTTAAGCAAGAAGATCGTGAAAAACTTGTTGAATATCTAAAAAATACACCTGGTCCTAATGGAAGTATAATTGAGATTAAATAGAAAATAGGCTAATGCCTATTTTTCTTTTTCTACTTTAGTGAGTGCTTCCCAATTATAGTTAATATCCATACGATAAGCATCAATTCCTTTTACTAGATGCTTATTATTTTCTAAAAACAAATAATCTTAAATATTAGATGCATTAATTGGTGAATCAGACATCAAAGACGATGAAACATTCTCTTTTTCAGGTAGCTGTTTTATTTCTTCTGCAACATTACTGCAAGCACCCAACAAAATAAGTAATAGTATAATTAATAATTTTTATTTTATTGTAAACTCACTTATCTTATTTGATGTTAATGTTTCAATTAAAACATCTTTTAATTCTTGGCTTATTGTCAATGAATAATTGGCATCTAATAAACAAAAATCAATCTTCATATCATAATAATCTTCAATATTATTAATGATTTCTATTATTTGATCTATATCTTCAATAGAAAAAAGGGCAGTTGATAGTGCGTCAATTACGCCGCCATTTTTATTACTTTTTAAATCTACTGTTCGATAGAAGTTTTCACTAAAACCCGTATAAGGATTTAAGATATGATGCCTTAAAATATTATTTTCATTTATATAATATTGTTCATAATCTCCACTTGTTGAGACAAATTCATTTAATAATGGATAAGCATAAAGAATAGTCCCAGTATTATTAGGGTCTTTAGAACCAACTCTCCAATTAATTCCTTCTTTATCATAAATATAAGCAACTATTGATGATGATCCGGCCGATATCATAAATGAAGTGTCATATTTAATTAATGAATTATATATTTGATTGACAATATATCCTTTTGAAAATGCTCCTAAATCAAGAATAAATTCGCTATTGTTGAAGGGCTTAAGCATTATTGAATTATTGTCTTCATTTAAAATAATATAATCCTCAATATTTTCATATGGAACAATAGTGTTTAAAGCGTTTTCGATATCTTCTTTTAAAGGATCATTTCTGACAGTATCATATGGATTAAAATAGCCATCATAAACATCTGTAAGTTTTCCAATAGTGAAATTAAAATATCCTTTTGTTAGTTTTGTTAATTCAATAGCTTGTTTAATAGAATCAAATAATCTTGAGTCGATGGCTATTTCTTCATTAAAATGCTCGTTTATTACTCTTAGATTTGTGATTCTTTGATTATTATCATCTAAATAATAATGATGCCTATCTAGTAATTTATGATATGAAAACAATATGTCTTGGCAATCATTAAATAATGCATCTTTTTTTGATTGCTTAACATATGTTAAATACACTTCGGTATTAAGTGGTAGAATCATTGAACCATCTTCATCTTGTAAAGTTCCAATGAAAACCTTCTCCTTTTTAATGGTTTCATTTTGAACAGAACAAGAACATAATAATATACATAAAACTAAAAAAATTTTTCTCACAATGATATTTTACACCATATTATAAAATGGTAATAAAGTATGATATTTATACTTATATAGGTAAATAAGACAGAATGTAGAAATAAATATGAAAAGTAACACAAGCATTTCTTTTGACATTATTGCGAAACCATATATAATAAATTATATGTTTAGTTTATGAATAAACTGGCATAACGGAGGACAGAAAGTGAAAAAATTATTAGTTGTTTTATTATCATTATTTGTTGTTCTTACTGTAGCTGCTTGTACTAAAGCTCCAGCAGAAGAACCAAAAGGAGAAGTTGAAGAAGGAACTGGCGTATATACAATCTATAACATGACTGGTTATGATGTTACTGAATTATATTTATACGAAGTTGGTTCTGAAGACAAAGGCGAAAACCTAGTTGCTGAAAAAGCACTTGCACCTGAAAAAGTTAAAACATTAGAATACACTGCTGCAAGTGATGCTAAATTAGTATTAGAATTCACAACTGAAGAAGGAACAAGATCATTTGATACTTTAAGTATTGAAGTTGCTCCAATTTCTCTATTATCAGTTGATGCTGCAGCTGGTGCTACTAACATTAAATTTGAAAAGGGCCAAGGCACAGGTGTTTACACTGTAACTAATGCTACTGGTGGCGTTGTTAGTGAAATCTATATGTATCCAGAAGGTTCAGAAGACAAAGGCCAAAACTGGGCTGGTGAAGCTGGTTTAGCAGACGGTGAAACAGTTGTTGTTACAATCGATGGTGTTCTTGGTTTAAACCACATCTTTGAATTTGTAGATGCAACTGGTGAAGCTAGAAACTTCCCAACATTACACATCGAAGTTGCTTCATTTGATTTATTATCAGTTGATGCTGCCGCTGGTGCAACAAACATTAAATTTGGTTATTAATTCATAATTGAATTTAAAGAAAGAGAGGGCTTGAAAATTTCAAGCCTTTTTTATTGCGTAAATTGTTATAATTATTTTTGATGAAAAAAAGTGAAAAAATTACGATTATTATTATCTTTCTAATTGCTGTGTTTTTTATTATCTTTAATAGAATTAATTCAAAAGATAAAATAATGGTCTCTGTAAAAGACGCAAACGATAATGTATTATTATCTTTTGATATTAATGAAGATAATTATTATACCTTACAAGGAAGCTATGGAACGTTTAATATTGAAGTAAAAGATGGAAAATGCAGAGCTATAGATGTAGAATGCCCAAATCAAATATGTGTTCATACGGGCTGGATATCAGTTGATAATCCTGTGCCAATTATATGTTTACCAAATGAATTAATAGTGAGTATTGATGAATAGAACAAAGAAAATAACTTATTTAACATTGCTATCAGCATTGGCAGTAATCATTAATGTAGTGGAAAATTTATTTATTCCACCGTTTACTTTTGGCATTCGTTTTGGTTTAGCCAATATTATTTCTTTGATTACTATCAAACTTTTTGGTATCAAAGAATTAGCTTTTGTTTTAATACTTAGAATCTTAATTAGTAATTTAATAAAAGGGACTATCTTTGGGATGGCGTTTTGGATTTCAACAAGTGGCGTCATTTTATCCGCTATTGTCATCATCATTCTAGACAAATTAAGAGCATCTTTATTATTCACATCAATGTTTTCCGCAATAGCCCATTCATTTGGACAAATGATTGCCATTGTAATTCTTTATAATCAAATTAACATTGCTTCAATTTTACCTATCTTAATTATTTCTTCACTTGCGACTGGTGTTTTAACTGGCTTAATAAGTAATTTAGCGTTAGGTCGAATAAAGATAAGAATATAAATTATAAAAACCAAATTAGAAAATCAATTTATTAGTCTTTTTATTATCTTTAATTTAGAATAAAAGTATGATCATATATTTATTATGTTCAAAACAGTTTAAGGATACCAGTTGGTCTAAGAACCGCATAAACTGCTATAAACAGGTAGCAAATCGCAAAAGAATGCTTTTGCGTGTCATCTATTCTAAAGAAGAATTGGAGTCTTATAAAAAAGAGTGTAAAAAAGAAGAGGCTGTTTTAATATTTGCTTTAACTAATGAAGAAAAACAAAATGAAATATTAGATGAATATGCTTCTTTTGAAGTGCCTAAGATTATTGATTTTCATCATAATCACGACATCTTTTCTAGTGAATTCAGTTATGTTGCAACGGATGTTTCTGATGCAACAGAACAATCAATTAATTTGTTACAAAAACATGGCTGTAAACATATCGCCTTATTTGCAATGAATGATAAAACAGGAAGAGATATTTATCGTATTAAGAGTTATAAGAGATTAAATAAGAATCATAAAGAATTAATATTCCTTGATGAGAATGATGGCTATTTATTAACACCATTAAAAGCATTATTAAAATGTAAAAATAAGATTGATGGTATTGTATGTACTAATGATTTACAAGCAATTAGATTGATGGAAGTATTGTCTTTAATTGAACCAAAATGGCGCAACAAATTATTAATAACATCTTTCTTTGATGCGAAATTAGCGAATTATTATCACACATCTTTAACATCAGGAACATCTGGTTTTTTGGATATTGCTAAAGAAGCAATTAATATAGGCGAAGAGTTATGGAAGAATAAAAAGATAGGAGCAATTCATAAATTTGTTAAAACAGATTTAATTCAAAGAGAATCCACAAGCTCTTATAATCCAAGGGGCATGATATTTAGTGAGTATGATTATCTTGGCGATAAAAAGATAAAAGAAATTCTTGAATATAGTAAAAAAGCAGATAGATTAGAAAGAATCTTATTAGATGCGGACATTCTAGATTTAGAGATTATCCATTATTTAATGATTGGTTATAAGATTTCTCAAATCGGAAACATATTATATTATTCAAGAAGTACAATCAAATATCGCCTTTCAAATTTCTTAAAGATATGTGAAAGCGAAAATAAAGAGGAACTAATTGAAATATTTAAGCATTATATTGATGACAAAAAAATACAAAAAGCTATTAGTAAATAACAAAAAACAACACATTAATATGTAATATTTTTAGGCTTATTTAAAGCCTATTTTTTAATATAATTAATATGATAGAGGTAGTATGCATGAAGAAAATTTTAACACTAGTTTTATGCCTTTTTATGTCTTTAACATGTTTTAATACCGTTAAGGCAGAAGGGACAACATTATATGTAGATCCAACGGGTCAAACACAAGGAGCTTATGAGACTTTACAATTAGCGGCAAATGCTTTGCCAAGCGAGGGTGGAACCATCATTATTAAAAACGACGCTTATATTGGACCACTTAATACGGCGACTATTTTGCCATCAGTTGGTAAAATAACCATTCGTGGTGAAAGCCAAAATGTAAAATTAAATTTTCCTAGAGTGTTAAGACTAGGTGGTGAAGTTGAAATCGATAATATCACTTTAGTCAACGCAGTTACCGCATCTGGTGCTTATGCTTATATTTATTGTCAAGGTAATAGTTTAACTATTGGTGAAAATGTATCAACTATCGGTAAAAATGGTACTGGTGAATATCCATCAATTTTTGCTGGTAATATGAATACTGTTTGTACAGCTGTTAATCAGGTTATCAACGTCCATGCTGGTAATTGGCAAGCCGTGTGTCTTGGCAATAATGCAAGTAGTAGAAATTTTTCAGGTAATGTTAGTATCGATATCAATAATGTTTCAATAAACTATTTCTCATTAGTTGGTGTTACAGGTATTTCAACAGCAACTGTTAATTCTTCTATCAATAATTCAACAATCGTAGAAATCGCCAATAAAGCGAGAAATACCAATAATGTTTTTCAGGGAACATACACGATGGAACTAAATGGCGGAACTTATAATACCTTTACGGGCGTTGTCCCTTCCATTGATTTAAAAACCAGTGGCAATATCACTTTTAATAGAACATTAACTGCTAGCTCTTTAGAGGGCGAAGGAACAATCAATCTTGCAAGTGATGCTTATTTAACTGTTTCTTCTTTTGAAGGAGAAGTTTCTTTAAATATTACTGATCCAATCGAAAATACAACATATCTAACAATTAATGATACAAGTTCAACAGGAGTTATCAATTATATTCCTAAAGATAATGAAGCACTAAATAAAACAACAAATACAAACAATATAACTTATACAATTGAGGGTGGCGAGATTATGAATGATGTTAAATTAAAAGTTTATTATTATAATCCTGATGATCCAAACAACCAACCATTAATTGTTTTATATAAAGGACACAATGGTGATTCTAATAAGACTTTGATTACTGATTATATAAGTGGAAACGAAGATAGTAAGAATTATATTGAAGCTCGTCTAGAACCTGGCCTACATTTCTTTAAGATTTATTACAACGATAAGAATAATGGCAGAGGCGTTGACTATATCATCAAATACTTCTATATAACAGGTGAAGAAGAAAATGATGTCATATATGATATGCCTTATACAAAATATGTTGTAAACAATTATGAAGAAGACACTAGCGCATATCCAACTGATCAAATAATTAATAATTTCTTTAATGTCGATAACCTTAATGTTCAAAAAGAAAATCTTGTTACACCAACTTTCACTAGAGATAGTTATGTAAGAAGATTTATGAATAATGAAGAATTATGTGATTTTGTAGATAATCTAAGCAGTCCATATCTTCATGTCTATTATCCATTCGAATTATCACCAATGGGTAATAAATCACCAGTTTTAGTTTTCACAAAAGATAATGTGGATGCCAATATAACTATTGAAGATTTGGCAGAAGAAATTAATTCTCAAGGTACTAGAGAAGTCTTGATGATAAATGGTGGTCAACATGGCAATGAGGCCAGCGGTATTGAAGGCAATTTACAGCTTGCATATGATTTATGTGGTGCCTATGGTGAAGATGTTTTAGATTATTATGGGGCAATCATTATCATTCCTGCTGTTTCAGCTGATAATATGCAAAGATTCTCAAGATATTATGAAGATGGCTGTAATTCTAATAAAGATGTTTTATTAGTCGAACACGAAGGCTCACAAAACTTTGCACAGATGTATAGTTTATTTATGCCTTCAGTTTATATTTCATGTCATGAAGATAATGACCACGCAAGCGCGTCAACAGATTATGAAACAGTTAAAGATATTCATTCATTATCATATTGTGCAATGATGGTTCCTAACAGTCCAATTCTAAATACTAAGGAAATGGCTTTAGGACAGGAGACAATGGCAGACCAATTCTCGACAACGCTATGCAACAATCTAATCGCTAAAGCTAATTTACAAGGATTTAGAGCAACTCATTATCCTGATCCACAATATACACCTTTAGCTGAAAGATCTTATGCAACAATTAGAGGCTCATTAGCATTCTTAATTGAAGTTACAAGAATCTGGGCAGGACAGGCATATTATGAATATTGTGTAAATGAAATGACAATTGCGGAAAAGAATATTATCGAAGAAATTATTTCTTATAATCAAAGTCATCAGACAAGTGTTGCCCAACTTGCAAAACAGGGAAGAGAAGCAAGTAAAGTAACAGAATTTGATGAAAACAATAAATTCATCTTAACAATGAATAAACAGGTCATTGGCACAGAAGCAATTCCTTCTGTTGATTATAATGGACAATATGTAAATGCAAATGCTATAAGAAACTGGAGTATCTTCAATGTTGCTGATCGCACAAGAGCTTTACCGCTTTCTTATGTGATTCCAGCTGATTTAGATAATATTGAAAGAATTTTAAATATTCTTGATATCCATGGAATTGAATATACATATCTTCCTAGTGGCGCTTCAAAAGCTTTAAAAGAATATAGTATCACTGATGGCAGTCAAGAAAGACTAAATTGTACAGCTACCTTAGGTGAAAACTGTGAAGTGACATTTGAAAATGGTGCCTATGAAGTATCTTTAAATACATCTGATGCATATTTAATCGCTTATCTGTTTGAACCAGATTGTTATGCTACTACTTCAACTATTGAAAACTTAAAAGCAAGTTTCTATAAGATGGGCTTGGTTGATGCAAGCGATCATCTATATCGTTATGAATCAGATTATATTCCTACAGGTGATCCAAGTGATGTAACATTCATGGTTGATGATGTGATTTATGAGTCATTAAATGATGTGACATTCAATTCATTTATTGAAGCACCACTTGATCCTAGTAAAGATGGCTATGTATTTATTGGTTGGTTTAAAGATTCTAATCTTAATAATAAGTGGCAATTTGATAAAGACCGTATAACTGAGGATACTATTCTTTATGCAGGCTTTGTAGTAGGGCATAAGATTACAGTTATTGATGGTGGCTTTAATAACATAAATAACGCTATCTCATCTAGCACATGGACAAGTGCTACTGGTGGAGAAATCACAGGCAACATCGCAAGTGTAGTAGGCGATTATTCTAATTCAACTGGTGTACCTATGAGCTTATATGGTGACTTATCAGATGTAACAGCCATAAAGATTAAAGTTGGAAACAATCCTGAACAAAGCATTCCATATACTGGTGAAAAAATAACAAGATATTATAAAGCAGATCATACAATTGGTACTAGTGGCAACGCTAATAGTGATATTATTAAACTTGTTTTGAAAAATGATACAAAAGCAACATTAATCTCAACTCGTTTCTATAACATTAATGATGATATTACTATCACTTATATCCATAACACGTTAAATATCAATTATGTAGATGAAACTAATTCAACAAATGAATTTGCATATGATAGAAGTATCGGCAGTTATTTACCAAATAATAATTCTTTAGATGTAGCAATTACGGCATTAAAGAACGCAAATGATGATAATAAAGTTAATATGCATTTTGAATTAGAAAATAAAGCCTGTGCATTCAAATTAAACGACACAACAGTACTTGCGAATGATTTACCTATCGTTGATACTACTTATGGCAAAATCACAATTTCTAATTCAAATAATATCTATGATATTCTAATTGAACAGTTAAATAATGATTTAACAGTAAGTCCAATCTATGAATTAGTAAGTGATAAAAATGTTGAAGGTAAACTTAATAGTGATGGAACAATTAATCTAAATATAAAAGCTAATATTAATGAAGCGGTTTACAAAGACACAGCTTATATCTTAATAAACAATGTTAAGACAAATCTAAGTGATCT
>CAMKTV010000031.1 GCA_946415785.1 uncultured Solobacterium sp. | reverse complement strand
CAAAAATGGTAAATATTTAGGAAGTGGTTTTATCAGTGATTTATCAAAGATAAGAATTCGTGTTTTCTCAAGAAATGCGAGTGATGTCTATGATGAAGAATTCTTTAAAAGAAGAATCAAATATGCCATTGATTATCGTTTAAGTGTCTTAGATGATATTGATGTTTGCCGTATTGTCTTTGGTGAAGCAGATGGCCTTCCTGGACTTACAATAGATAAATATAATGACATCTTAGTCAGTCAAATTGCGACTATTGGTTTAGATTTAAGAAAGGACGTTATTTTTAAATCTTTATTAGAGATATTTGAATCATATGATATAAAAATCAAGGCTATCTATGAAAGAAATGACTTAAATGCGAGAACTCTAGAAGGGCTAGAAATATATAAAGGATATTATTATCATGTGCCTGACTTTGATATAAACACAAAAGAAACAATCATTGAAGAAAATGGTCTTAAATATTATGTTAATTTTGTGGAAGGACAAAAGACAGGCTATTTCTTAGACCAAAAATATAATCGTCAATTAGTTGGAAAGATTGCGAAAGGAAAAAGAGTATTAGATTGTTTTACTCATACTGGTTCTTTTGGCTTAAACTGTATTAATAATGGTGCTGTTAAAGTAACATCGGTTGATATATCTCCTTTAGCGATTGAACAGTCAAAAAGAAATGCCGCTTTAAATGGCTATGAAGATAAGATTGAATATGTAACTGCTAATGTTTTTGATTATCTAGATAAAATCAAAAAGAGAGAATATGATCTAATCATTTTAGATCCTCCTGCTTTTACCAAATCAAGAGATACAATAATGGCTGCTTATAATGGCTATAAAAGAATTAATTCTGAAGCAATGCGTCTTTTAGGGAAGGGCGGTTATTTAGTTACTTGCAGCTGTTCACATTTTATGTCTGAAGAATTATTTAGAAAGATGTTACTTGAAGCAGCCAGTGAAAATAATTTAAATATTAAACAGATATCTTATTCTCAACAGGGTAAAGATCATCCAATTATTTTGAATTCTAATCAAACTGATTATTTGAAATTCTATATATTACAGCTTATCTAAAGATTGTATTTCTTTATAAACAATTTTAATTGTCCTATAATGAAATTATGAAAAGCATCCATAAATTAGTTTTAACAGCTATTATGGCCGCATTATGTTATGTGGCTTTTACTTTTATCCAAATAAAAGTGCCAACACCGGCTGGCTATACATCTTTTCATTTAGGAAATGTCTTTTGTGTATTAGCTGCTTTAATGATTGATGGTGTAGGTGGTGGCATAGCTGGTGCCATTGGCATGGGTATTGGTGATTTGTTAGATCCTGTCTATGTAATAACAGCCCCAAAAACAATCTTTCTAAAATTCTTTATTGGCTTTATAACAGGAACTGTTGCTCATAAAGTATTTCATATTAAAGAATTAGAAGGTAAAAAACTTATTAAGGCAACTGTTATTTCTTGTTTTGCAGGCATGCTTTTTAATATGATTGGTGAACCAGTTGTTTCTTATTTCTATTACAATTTAATACTTCATAATGCAGACAAAGCGAAAAGCTATTTGACTTATATGAAGTTTGTGACTACTTCCATCAATTCTTTGTTGACAGTTATTGTTTCTTCGATATTGTTTATTCCAATTAAAGATCGTTTAAATAAAATGTTTGAATAAAAATAATCGCTTGAAGCGATTATTTTTTATAGAAACGCATGTTTTCGTAATATTTATTGATGACCGTATTGAATTCTTCCCAAAGAGTATCTTCATTTTCTTTGCCGGCACTACCAATCTCTTTCCATTTAGCTCTTAAGCCTTTTACTTCTTCGATTTCTTCTGGTGAGAATTCGCTACGTGCTAAATAGATTTTTGCTTCAGAGATAAGTGCTTTCTTAGCTTCTACCCTTTCAGCGAATGTTTGTTTCATGCTTTCATAATAAGCTTTTCTGTTTTTGTAGAATTTATTTCTTTCAGCTTTGAATTTGTTCCATAAATCATCTTCAAATTCTTTGCCTGCATGGCCAGCTTTTTTCCAAGCTTCCATTAATTCATCCATCTTCTTACTAATTTCTTTGAAATTAGTTCCTTCATTGGTCTTGATTGCTTCTTCAATGATTCTTTCTTTTTCTTCTTTACTCTTTAAAAGATTTTCTTTTAGTTGAGCATAGAATTCTTTTCTTTTCGCAAAGAATTCATGACGAACTTCTTTAAATTGTTCCCATAATTCATCATCTTTTTCTTTTGCTGCTCTGCCAGATTGTTTCCAAGCTTCCATTAGCTCTTCCATCTTAGCATTGTTTTGTTTAAAATTGTTGTTTTCCAAAACCTTCTTTGCTTCAGCGATGATTTTTTCTTTTCTTTCTTCAGCGCTTTCAACAATTGTTCCAACTTTTTCATTGATAGCCGCAACAAAACCATCGAATTTGTCTGATAGCTCTTTTTCAGCTAAAGATTCTTCTTCGCTTAGGGTTCTACGCCATTTTCTTTTTAGTTCGGCAAATTCACGAGAAACATCACTTGTTTCGACTTTCTCTGCTAATTCCTTTGCCTTAGCAACTAGCTCTTTTTTAAGTTCAATACGTTTATCTTCCATCTTTATACCACCTGTTTAATTATTATATCTTTTTTATTGCTTCTTTTCAAAAAAAGCGTTAATTGTTTCCTCAACTAATCTAGGCATCTGTTTAAATGTGTAAGACTTTTGTACTCTTTCACTAAAACTATGGCCAGCTTTGCCATAAGTGCCTATATTGATTACTGGGACATCAATATCTTTAATTGCCTTGTATGGATAATTTAATGGATAAGGGGTATTTGACAGTAAATAGTCAATTTCAGCTTTTTTAAATGGAGTAGATAAAAAAGACATATCAGAAATATAAGGGTAGAAAGGTTTGGTTTCAAGCTTATATTCTGTTTCTTTTTGGACTTTCTTGATTGCTTCATTTACGGCCTTTAATACTCTCTTATCATCTGTTTTGATATTTGAATAAAACATTGAACTGTAAAAGACAATTAAAACAGCCTGTTTTTCTTCATAATAATCATATGATTTTAATAGTACCTTATAAGAATATTCACGCATGTCCATATGGGGATTATCTTTTAGTAATTTCTTACTATAAGCTTTTATTTCTTTTTGATAGTTAGGATTTTTATTTAATAATTCCTGCCAAGAATCATAAGAATAGACATTTACTTTATATGGAAGCTTTTTATATTTGATTGAATTTTCTTTACAATATTTAGAATAATTATTATTAATTATTTCAATCATTTCTTTAAAACTTTCTTTACCAATCTTTAGACATTTATTTAAGATTTCTTTTGGTGAAGAATTATAGATTAGATAATTGAAATAAGAAAAGGCACTTGCAGGAGTTTGAACAGTATATAGGTCTTTATTGTCACTTTGTTTTAAAGAGATTGGCGGCATACTTGTTATATTGTTTTCTTTATCTGTTAAATCCTGATTATAGGCCATATTTTTGTTGATTAAGGCAATCAACAGATTAGGATCAAAGGCTCTAAAAGGATTGCCTACATGGCTTTCTTTGCCTACCACAAGAAAACTAGGCAACAGTTTTCCAACTGTTCCTAAATAGATATAACGTTTATTGCCTTCAACTGTATCATAATCACCATTGATGGCTGCTAGATATTTAAAGCCTTCTTTTTCTTTTAATTCTTTTAAGATTTCTAAAGATTTTATGATACCTTTAGAATCTCCTTCTTCATCACATTCACAGATAAAGACAAGATTGCCATTTAATTTATCACTTTTTGATGCGAAATATTTCATTATTTCCATATAGGCAGCGACACCACTTTTCATATCAAGAGCACCTCTACCAAATAAATAATCCTCAGATTTAATATCTTCTAAGATATCTTCATCCAAATTGAAATTGTCTTTTAAAGCTTTTGTTAATTTTTCAGGATTAAAAGCTTCTTTCTTAGCTTTGCCATAATCTAAGACATCCACTGTATCGATATGACCCATCAAGATAATTGTTTCTTCTGTTTTGCCTTTGATGTAGGCTAAAGTGCTATAACGATTATCTCCACAATCATAAGTCATTAGTTGGTTTGGATGTTTCTTAAAGTATTCTTGTGATTTGAAATAATCATAGATATATTTGGCAATTTTCTTTTCGCCATTAGGTTTACCGCAAATAGAAGAAATGTTAACGAGTTTTTTAGTAAGATTTTCAATATTCTTTGAATAATTATTTTCCATATAATTAGAATATCATTTTTTTATTAAAAAATAACTACAAGAGGCTTGTTATAATAATAAAGTGAAGGTGAATCATATGAAAAAGATAATTATTCTATTATGTTTAGCGTTGTTACTTACTTCTTGTGGCAAAAAACAAGAAGAGGAAGAAGTGGTAGTTGAGCCTCTATATTATTCTGATGAAATCAGAATCGTTACTAAAGACTTAGAATCTGTTGAACAATTAACAGATAAAGTATTGGCTGTTCAGGGCAGCTTTGATAAAGAATATTCACAATATGTCATTGAACAGTTAGAAGAAGAGGGAATCATCTTAAATGAAAACAATCTTCATTATTTTGATACTTATGCTGATATCAAATTCTTAATAGATGATGGAAGCGTTGATGCCTGGGTAATTGTAGGCAATAGAGAAGATGTCATCACTGATTTTAGAAGTGATTATAATCCTTCCGATTATAAGACGCTAGCGACTTATAGAATTCCATATTATGAAGAAGAAACAGTTGACACAAGCAAGTATGTTGATTATTTATATAATAAGCCATTCATGGTTATGGTTCATGGTTTAGATGGCTATGGTGAGAATTCAATTCATGAATGGAAAAGATATCGTAATGATGTCAACCATTTATTGGTCGTTAATCCTGAAAAGAAACACATTCTAATTATTTCAATACCTCGTGATACAAGAATCAGAAATGTTGTTACTGGCTATTATGATAAGTTTACTCATTTCTGTCAAAATGGACCTTTAAATCCTGCCAATTCACTTGGTGAAGTATTAGGAATTGAAATTCCCTATTATTGTATGACTTCTTTCACCTGGTTTGTAAATGGTATAAATTATTTGGGTGGCGTTACTGTTGATGTGCCAATGGATGGACATCTGGATATGGATTCTAATCGAAATGTCGCTCTTCCTCAAAGCTATACAAAAGGTGTCAGTCATTTATATGGTGAAACATTATTAGCATTAGCGAGAAATAGAAAATATGATGGTATCGCCAATAATGATATGGGAAGAATCAGAAACCAGGCTCTTATTATTGATAGCTTAATTGAAAAGATTGCCAATCACCCATATATTCTTGAAATGGTCGGCATGAGTTGGCTAATGGATTATTTATGTGAAAACAATTTCTCTCAAGAAGAAAAAGAAACATTATTTGCCTTAGCTAAGACTTTTGAAGATGGCTATACAATTGATAATTTCTTCTTAGAAGGGGAAGGAAAATTAATTGATAGTGTCTATTATTGTTTAACTTATGAAGAGAATATTGAAATCGCTAAAGGTAAGATTGATCTAGTAATGAATAATCATATTGATGAAAACGGAAAATATTATGATGAAATATTAAAAGGTTATGTGACTGGTGGAACAGGAACTTATAATGATGGTGAAAATGGTTATATTGGTACATATTATGATCTAAAAGATGTGTTCTTTAAGGAGGCTAGTGAATGAAGATAGAAGTTAATCATCCTGGCAGTAAAGAATTTTATAATGAAATGTTATATGTGCTTTCTTATTTAAAAAGAATCAAAAAGAATCCTAAAAAGAAAGCCCATCGTATAATTAATTTTCTTGCCTGGTATATAGTAGGCTGTGCATTTTTTGTGGCCATAATGGTATTAGCTTATTATTATTTTTATGATGTAGCCTTTATATTCTTAGCAGGAGCTATGTTTATTATCATCATCTTTTATCTGATTATAATCTTTAATTGTTCAAAAAGAATTAAAAAATATCTAAATGATACAAATCATAAGACAATTGAAATTGATGATGAATATGTAAACTACATCAATGAAAAAGAGAATTATCGTGTTGCTTGGGAAAATATGGAGATGGTTCTTATAAATAAGTACTCAACCTGTTTTATCCCAAAAGATATCAATACTATTATTATTTCAATCAGTAATGAATATATTGGTGATATCTTAAAAGCTATTGAAGATTATCATAAAGAAGAACTGGTAATCGATAATCGAAAACTCTATAAATAAAAAATCTTAAAATACTATTTTAAGAAAATGATATGTTATGTAAAATCTTAAAGTACTACTTTAAGATTTTATTGAATTATGAAAAATCTTAAAGTATAATATTGTTGTACGGAGGAATAAATATGGTTATTAGAGAACACTATTTATCTAAAATTCGTCCTTTTTATACAAACGATCTTATTAAAATAATAACTGGTGTACGTAGATCAGGTAAATCAGTTATTTTAAAACAAATAATGAGTGAACTTGAAAAGCAAAACAAAGAATGCTTGTTTTATGATTTTGATGTTAGATCGACAAGAAAAGAAATACCTGATGCAGATGCGCTTATTAGTGCTGTAGAGAATAAAAGAAAAGGCGATAAATTGTATTTATTCCTAGATGAAGTTCAAAATGTTGATGGCTGGAATGAAGCGTGTAGGACCTTAAGACTTAAGAATTGTTCAGTATTTATTACTGGCAGTAATTCAAAGCTTTTATCACGAGAATTCACCAAAGAACTATCAGGCAGGTATGTTTCTTTTCGTGTAAGACCTTTTGTATATAAAGAAATAGAAGAGTATGCTAAACAATTAAATAGAGAATATAAAATAATTGATTATCTAGTTTGGGGCGGCTTTCCTGCCTCAATAGAATTTGAAAATGTTGATGATTTAAAAGTTTATTTAAATGATTTAAATACAACAATTGTCTATAACGATCTAGAAAACCGTTATTCAATAAGAAAAAAAGATATATTTGAACGAATGGTTGATTATGTGCTCGTATCAAATTCAAGAATATTTAGTGCTAAATCAATTAGCGATTATTTTAAAAGTCAAAATATCATCATTTCTATTCCAACAGTAATTAAATATATGGAATATTTAAAAGAAGCATATATTATTGAAAACGTTCCTCTTTATTCTTCTAAAACAAAAACAAAAATGAATTATTATTACAAAATTTATAACGAAGATGTTTCTTTTAACAGCATTAGGGCAGCTGATAATCGTTATGACTTAACTCATAATCTTGAGAATATTGTTTATAATGAATTGATATTTAAGGGCTATGATGTCACTGTCTTTATGAATAACGGAAGAGAGATAGATTTTCGTGCTTTTAAAGATGGTAAAACATATTTGGTTCAGGTTGCATATAGCGTAGCAGAAGAAAAAGCTTATAAAAGAGAATTCTCCGCTTTTGGTAATATTGATAATACAATTAAGAAGATTATTATTACTAATGATGAAATAGATTATTCAACAAGCACAATTTATCACTATAAACTCAAAGATTTCTTACAAATGGATGAACTATAATAATGACAAGTTCATCCTTATACTGTTTATTGAAAAAGACCTCTGCGGTCTTTTTATAAATTTGGAATTTCAATATCTTTAACTTCTTTAAAGCCATTTGTTTTTGTAAAGGACACATTGGCTTTAAATCTAGCTAAGAAATCAGATGGATCAATCATATCGAAATTGATATCTTTAAATCCTTCTTTAATAAATAATACTGATAAGATAGTTGCGTCTCTCTTATTACCTGTTGAAGAATCAAAGATATTATCTTCAGCACTTACTACTAACATATTGACAGGTAATAGGGCGAAAGCTTCTCTGGCAATTCTGATGATACAGCTACATACATAATCTTGTGCTAAATCATTATATTGACTACCTTTAATTGTGCATTCGCTGATTTTTCCACTTTCTTCATTTTTCTTAAATCCTTCAGTTGGTACAACATCTTCTATTTTGACATTGAAACGGCACATTAGAATTCCTGAAGAACTCAAACCAAATTCAAAATCAGAACCAAAGGCAGCAATCTCTTCCATTGGAGAATAATTCTTCATTACCTCCAAGTATGCATCACCATCTTTTTCAATTACTCTTTTAGCTAGAGCGATTGATTCTTCATATTTTTCTTTATCTTCTAAGCTGGCATTTTCAGGTATTGTTGCATTAGCCAATGCTTCCCAATCAACAGTCTTAGATACTTTTTTATGGAATGATTTAATATCGTTTAGATATTCATTGAAATCATTATATTTATCTTCTAATTCGTTATTAACAGGCACAACTTTGTTTTCTTTTTTAACAAGTTTAGTCTTTTTCTCATCACCTTCAAACATCTTCTTTAGGTCACCGAATGTATCAAATCTTTTTTGATATGAAAGACCAGTTCCTGGAAGTGATGCAGTCGCTGTTGATTTACCTTTTGAATTGATTGAATAGTGCAAGCCTTTTTTGCCTAATGATAAACTGACACCTGATTTGCTGACATTTAATTTAACACCATTAGCTATTTTTATACTTTTTCTAAATCTTAATCCCATAATGTACTCCTTGATTTTATTTTAATATAAAAAAGTTCACTATTTTAGTGAACTTGACATTGCCTGCAACATTAAATCAGAAATTCTTTTTGTATAGGCGTTAATATCTTCGATTTCTAATCCAGCAATCAGTTTTGCCTGGTCATACAACAATAATGAATAATCATTGATATCTTTATTGTTTTTATAGATTTTGCTTAAGGCCTTAAAGATTTCATGATTTGGATTAATCTCAAGTATCTTATTAGCTTTGACCATGCCACCATTTAAGGCATTTAAGGTTCTTTCCATATTGAATGATAGACCTTCATCAGATACCAGACAGACAGCTGAAGATTTTAAACGATTAGTTAGACGAACATCATTTACTTTATCTTTTAGGTTCTCTTTAATAGTATTAATTAAATCTTCATTATCTTTAGCCTTCTTTTCAATCTTTTCTTTTTCTTCTTTTGAATCTAAATCAAGATCGCCTTGTTGAAGTGATTTGAAGACTTTTTCTTCATAGCTATGTACAACACTAGCCATAAATTCATCAACATTTTCTGTGAAATATAATACTTCATAGCCCTTGTCTAATACTTTTTCTAGTTCAGGTAATTCTTTAATTGCTTTAATGTTGTTGCCACAAGCGTAGTAGATTTCTTTTTGGTCTTCTTTCATTCTTGAAACATATTCTTTTAAAGTGACATATTTATCTTCATAAGAAGATTTAAAGATTAATAAATCAAGAAGTTCATCTTTATTCTTGCCATAATTATCATAGGTACCAAATTTTAACTGTTGACCAAATTGTTCAAAGAATTTTTCATAATCTTCACGCTTGTTTTCTAACATTTTTGTAAGTGTCGTTTTAATCTTCTTATCAATTGATTTCTTTAAGGCAGCCATCTGATGGTCTTCTTGAAGAATTTCTCTTGAGATATTTAATGATAAGTCATCACTATCAATGACACCTCTTATAAAACGGAAGTAGTCAGAGACTAATTCTTTAGCTTCATCTTTAATAAAGACACCTTTAGAATATAACTTTAAGCCCAATTTATATTCATTAGAAAAATAATTAAGTGGACGAACACTAGGAATAAATAATAGGGCGCTATAAGATGTATTTCCTTCTACTTTATAATGGATTGTTTCTAAAGGTTTTTCGAAGTCATAATAGTTTGTGCTGTAGAAAAGATTATAGTCTTCTTCTTTTAATTCTTTTTTAGGTTTCTTCCAGATTGGTACCATTGAATTTAAAGTTGTCTCTTCAATAGTTGTAGTGTTGTTTTCACCATATTTTTCTAAATCCATCATAATTGGATAACGGATAAAATCAGAATATTTTTTAATTAATAATTGTAGATTATCTTTCTTTAAATACTGGTCATATTTCTTTTCTTTAGTATTGGCTTTGATATATAAAGTTATAACTGTTCCATAATCATCTTTTTTTGCCTGTTTAATTTCATAACCCTCTAAAGTGCCTGTCCATAGATAAGCTTTTTCTTCATTTACTTTTTTTGATAGAACTTCAATCTTATCGGCGACCATAAAGGCACTATAGAAACCAACACCAAATTGGCCAATGATATCAATCTTTTCTTTTTCATCAAGGCCTTCTTTGAATTCTAATGATCCAGATCTGGCAATAGTACCAAGATTGTTCTCTAAATCTTCCTTAGACATACCGATACCATTATCGATGATGGTGATAGTTTTTTCTTTTTCATTTGGGATAAGCTTTATTTTTAAGTCATCACCACTAATATTAGTATCTGTTAAAGATAAGAAATAACGCTTATCTAAAGCATCTGATGCATTAGAAATAAGTTCTCTTAAAAAAATATCAGTGTTTGTATAGATGGAATTTGCCATAAGGTCTAATAGCCTTTTTGATTCCGTTTTGAATTGTTTAATTGCCATAATATCACTCCTTTAGCACTCATATACCTAGAGTGCTAATATATTTATAACACATTTTTTATACAAATTAAACAATTTAGTGAGGAATTTTGACTAATTCATGTCAATAAAGAAATATGGAGGATAGATTATTAGCACTATTAAGGCTGGCAATTAAATACAATGCTAGCGACATCCATTTCTCTTTAAAATTTGAAGAAATGGAGATTTTTATGCGTATTGATGGCATAGTGAAGAAGGTCAAAAATGATGTTGATGATATAAAACTGCTTCGCTATCTTCAATATTTGGCAAATTTAGATGTGGGCAAGCCCTTAGAGCCTCAGACTGGTCAATTTGAAATGGAAGTAGATAACGTACTTTTGTCATTAAGATTTGCGATAGTGAGCTCATTTAATATGACAAATGGTGTTTTAAGAATTCTTAATACTACTTTAAAGATTGGCATTGATAATTTATCAGACAATCATGGCCAAAACCTTTTCTTTAAAGAATTGTTAGAAAAGAAAAATGGACTAGTTCTTTTTTCAGGACCAACAGGCTCAGGCAAGACAACAACTTTATATACTTTATTAAAAAGTAAGAAAGGCAAGGTGATATTTACAATTGAAGATCCAATAGAAGTATATAATGATGAATTTGTCCAAATACAGGTCAATGAAAAAGCACATCTTGATTACCAAGAAGGCATTAAACAGATAATGCGTCACGATCCAGACATCATCATGATTGGTGAAATAAGAGATGATAAGGCTGCCAAGATGGCCCTCAGGGCAGCCAATACTGGACATCTTGTTTTATCAAGCATTCATGCGTCAAATGCTGCATCTTGTATAAGCAGGATGGTTGATTTAGGTGTGAGTGAGAATTATTTATATGAAATGTTATTGTGTTTAGTCAATCAAAGGATGATTATTGACAAATACAATAAGAAACATGTCATTTATGAAATCATGGACAAAAAAGAAATTGAATATTTTAAGATTCATAAGACTAATTCAAATGATTTCATCAGTATTGATTCTCAAATTAAGGAAGGGATTAAAAATGGCCTTTATTAATTCATTAAAATTAATGACAATAAACAGAACGCTCTCACTTGTCGATATTGAATCTTTAAATGAATTATTAAAGACAGGTTTACCATTAAAGAATGCTTTAACACTTATTAAGACCAGGAATAATGAAAAAGCATTTACAGAGATAATCAATAAACTTGATAAAGGTTTTTTAATTGAAGATGTCATTGTAGAGTATTTGCCTAAAAGCTTTATTAGTTATTTAAAACCATTAATTCATGATATGTCTTTTTCTCAAAGCTTAAATCTGGCTATATCTTTTCATAATAAAAGCACTGATAACTTAAAGACCTTAGAAAAAAGTATCATGTATCCCTTAATACTTTTATTCTTAGGGATAAGTGGACTATATCTATTTGATAATTATGGGCTGGATATGCTTATAAATATGCTTAAAAGTTTTAACACAGGTTTAAGTATGATTAATGTTTTAAGAGTCATCTTTAGAATTATCATTTATTCATTCTATTTTGGAATGTTAATAGCTGTAAGCTTAATCTTGTATTTTTCAAGAGAAAAGAATATCGCTGTCTTTTATATTTTTATCTCAAAATATTTTCATAACAGTATTGTGCAAGTTTATTTTTGTGCTGAATTTATTTCTTTATTCTTGATCTGTAATGATTTAGGCTACAAAACAAAAGATGCTTTAAAAATACTAAAGTCCTTACATAATAAACCAATAATATCTCTATTAGCTTTTCATTTAGAAGAAAGTTTATTAAAAGGTAATTCTTTAAAACAGGCAAGCAGCCAGATATATTTTGATGAAACCTTATCTAAATTTGTCAATGTCGCAATACATACCAATGATTTTGTCTATATTCTTAACAATTATTTAACTTTAAGTAATGAAAGAATCGTTAAAACGACCAAAAGATTAACGCTGTTTATTCAACTAGGCACTTATATCTTTATTGGTGCAATTATTATTTTTATTTATCAGTTATTATTTTTGCCTATGCAGGCAATCAGCAATTTTTAGGAGGAAGAATGAACAACAAAGGATTTACATTATTAGAAATGGTAGTTGTCATTATGATTATTTCAATTTTATTCTTATTGACGATACCTAATGTTTCAAAAGTAATTAATACTGTTGATGATAACGCATGCGATGCCTTAACCAGGGTCTTAGATTCAGCTATTGTTCAATATAAACTAACATATGGACAATACCCTAATTCAACAAATGATCTAATAGCAGCAGGTCTAATCAGTCCTGAACAGGCTACATGTTCAAATGGAAAGAACATTTACATCAAGAATGGACAGGCAACTCATGAATAATAAAGGATTCTCATTATTAGAAATGTTACTGACTATGATGTTAATAAGTTCTTTATCTTTATTGGCATTAAAGAATTATTCTTTTATTGATTTAAGCCATTTAGATTTTTTAAATGATTATCTAATTAGTCAAAATGAAGCATTAACAAATAGACAGACCATTGCACTTAATAATCATGATATTTATTTTTATCCAAGTGGCAGAGTAAACAGGGCAAATACAATCAAGATCAATAATCATAAGATAATCATTCATCTAGGTAATGGGCATATTGCATATGAATAATAAGGGCTTTCTTTTAGCTGACAGTTTAATCAATATTATTATTGTTTCTTTAATATCTTTCTTATGTCTTTTGACATATCGCTTAATAAATAATTATGAAGATATTTATCTTGAATATAACAGACATTCAAATGAAAGATATGAGCAGGTTTTTAGAAGTCTAAAGGGTTGTGAAAAATGTCAAATGAAAAAGGATTCATCCACACCAGAACCTTGATAGCTTTACTTATTACTTTATCTATTTTGCCTATTATCGTTAATGCCTATATCATTTTACAATCCTGTTTAAACGCGAATGATT
>CAMKTV010000030.1 GCA_946415785.1 uncultured Solobacterium sp. | reverse complement strand
CGTGCAAAGAAGTATTGTGATCAATATGATTATATGGAATATATTGACGAATATGAGATTGTCAGTGAAATACTTGATAAATATGATGCGAATGATGAGACTTATTGGGATTTCTGGACACATATGTCTCAATTTTCTTATGATAAATGGTATTCCTTAATTAAAAAGGATTTACTTGAGATAAAAAGAAAACACAATGTTGTGTTTGATTAACGAAAAGGAGGAATCAAAAATTAAAAATCAAAATGAAGATTATTAATTTCTATAGAGAGGAGAGTTATGAAAAAACGAATTGATTTTAAAAAATCACTAATGATTATAGTGATGGTTGTATGCTTAATTTCTATTCACTCATTAAATGTTGTACATGCATTGAGTATAGGAAGAAGTGGAAATGTTATCAAAGCAATCGAGGGCACTGGTACAATTGATAACCCATATCTAATTTCTAGTGATGAGGAATATAACGAGATTGCTCAAGAGGTAATTGATGGCAACGATTATAGCGGTAAATATTTTAAATTAACTGCGGATATTGGAAGCCAAGAAAATCCAATAACTTTAGCATTAGGAACTTACAGTAATGTCTTTAGTGGAAACCTAGATGGTGATGGACATACAATCTATGTTGATTTAAATAATGATAGAGGCTTAATTAACAAGACTGGTCGAAATGTTACCATCAAAAATTTAACAATTGAAGGTAATGTTGAGTTTCTAACTGGAAACAACAAATATGTTGCTGGTTTTGTTGGACTACTTTATCCTGGTAGCACAATTGATAATTGTGTTAATAAAGCTACAATCAATTCTGGTGGTGTAGCTGCTGGTATTGTTGCCTTTCTTTATAATTCTACAATTAGCAATTGTGTTAATTATGGCAATATTCAAGGTGTAACAGTATCTTCAGCAGCAGAAGATAGCGGAAATGGAACCGGAGGCATTGTTGGTACAATAGATACAGCTAATCCATCAACTATTACTGGCTGTACAAATTTTGGTGATGTAACAAGTACTAACCAAGTAGGTGGTATTGTTGGTAAAGCAAGAGCCAATGCAGGAACAATAATAACTAATTGCACAAATGGAAGTGAAACAATTAGCCCAACTATTACTGCAACTGATTCTAATGCTGCTAATACTGGTGTAGCTGGTGGCATCGTTGGTATGTCTGCTGTTAATATTTCTAATAGTACAAACTATGGAAGTGTTGTTGGAACAAAACAAGCAGGTGGTATAGTTGGTTATACTTTCAGTTCAACAATCAGTAATTGTGTGAATAATGGAGCAGTTGAAGGCACATCTGCATATTCAACAGCAACAGATGATGGATATGGTGTAGGTGGTATTGTTGGTACAATCGATCATAATAATCCTACAACTATTACAGGATGTACAAACTTAGGAAATATTACAAGCACTAACCAAGCAGGCGGTATTGTTGGTAAAGCAAGAGCTAATGTAGGAACATTAATAACTAATTGTATAAATGGTAGCAAAACAATTAAACCTACTGTTATCGCAAATGATTCTTCAGCAGCTAGAACTGGTGTAGCTGGTGGTATTGTTGGCATGTCTGCTGTTAGTGTTACAAATAGTATAAACTATGGAACTGTTAATGGGACTAACCAAATAGGTGGTATTGTTGGTGCACTTATTGATAATGCTAGTGTTGATTCTTGTGAAAACTTTGGAACAATTGATGCATCAAATTATATAGGTGGAATTATAGGTTATGTTTATACTGCTGTTGGTGAAGGCTGTATTACAAATTGTATTCAACGTGGAAATAACGTCACAAAAACTAGTACAACATACCCAAATAATTTAGTTGGATCAAATCCTTGGATTGGTTGGATTTCAGGAACAAAAGGTTCAACTGGTACAACTATTACAGACACTGATTCTGCTAACTTACATGTTTCTATGAATCTATCAGGATTTGGAAGTGAAGAACAACCTTATTTGATAAATGATGTTGTTGATTATAATGAATTAGCAACTAGAGCAATTGCTGATACGGCTGAAACTGGTGCTTGGTATAAACTAACAGCTGATATTGGTGATGAAGACAATCCTGTTACGCTAATGCTAGGAACAACTAGTAATACTTTTAAAGGCAACATAGATGGTGATGGACACACAATTTATGTTCACTTCGAAAGCGATACAATAACTCGTCTTGGTTTAATTCCAGTAGCAGATAATAATTTAATCATCAAGAATTTGATTGTTGATGGAGAAATAACAAGCACATCTTCAAATGGTTATGCTGGAGGTATAGCTTCTGTAATATACTCCGGAACTATTATCGATAATTGTATTAATAAGGCTGATATAACAGGCACAGATTATTCAACAGGTGGTATTGTTGGTTTTGCATATGGCAATACTATTACAAATTGTAAAAACTATGGAAAGATAGAAGGCAGTTCTGGTTATACAACAGCTGTATCAGGTGGATATGGTGTTGGTGGTATAGTTGGTACAACAGGCTCAATCCAATCAACTATTAGCGACTGTACAAACTATGGTGATATTACAAGCACTGACCATGCTGGTGGCATTGTTGGTAAAGCAAGGACAAATGCTGATACTTTAATAACCAATTGTATTAATGGTAGTGAAACAATTAAACCAACTATTAAAGTAACTGATAGTTCAAGCAATAATGGTGTAGCTGGTGGTATCGTTGGTATGTCTGGTGTCAGTGTTACAAATAGTATAAACTATGGAACTATTGATGGAACAAGCCAAACCGGTGGTATTGTTGGTGCACTTATTGATAATGTTAGTGTTGACTCTTGTGAAAACTATGGAGATGTCAATGCTTCTAAGAATCATGCTGGTGGTATTATCGGCTGGTCATATGGAGCAGTAAAAGCAAATAAGATCACTAATTGTGTTCATCATGAAGGAAGTGTTACAAAAGCTTCAAGCACAAATGCTACTGGTTTAGTTGCATCTCCAACATATGTTGGTTGGATTGTCGGAAGAGAAGCTACTTCTGGTGCTACTGTCGTTTCTGATGAAAATAGATGTATGTCATTAGTTCAAATGGCAGGGGTAGGAAGTGAATCTAGACCATTTGTTATTTCAAATTTGGTTGACTACAAAAACTTTGCTGATAGCGTTGTTGGTGGTGAAAACTTTGCAAACAAATATGTTATATTATCAAATAATATTGGATCTTTAAATAATCCAGTAACTAATATCATCGGTAATGCATCTAATTATTTTGCTGGAACATTTGATGGAAATAATAAAACTATCTATGCACAAATTGCTGGTGAATTAAACAATATTGGTATTTTCTCTATTACTTCTGGCACCATAAAGAATTTAGTTGTTGATGGAAAAATTGGAATCGCTGCTGATTATTCAAACGCTTCTTCAGCAAGAATTGGTGGTGTAGCTGGAAGAATAAATGGTGGAACTATAGAATATTGTACAAATAATGCGTCAGTAACTGGTCTTGATTATACTGCTGGTATTGTTGGTATATCTGATGCAAATGATAGTACAATTATTGGCTGCGTTAATAATGGTAATATAATTGGTAATAAATTTGTTGGAGGTATTGCTGGCTATTATCTAGCAAAAGGCGATCAAACAAATATATATCAAGTTAAAGAATATACTAATGACCGTGAATATAATCTAGTGAATTATGATTGCACAACTCTATGGGCATCTATAATCAATTGTATTAATAATGGAAATGTTTTATCTAATGAAACAGGATATGTCGGTGGCATAGTTGGAGTCTTAACAAAAGCTTCTAGTGCAGAATCAAAGAACGGTGCTACAGCAATTGGCTGTTTAAATTATGGAACAGTTAAAGGGCCTAATAATGTTGGTGGCATTGTTGGTTGGGCATATGAAAACACTCCAGACAATGGTATTAATTATTGCTACAACTTTAATGATGATATAATCCTTGGATCAACCAAAGCAAGTGGCCTAAAAGCGGTAGGTGGAACATCAGTTTCAACTTCTCGTGTTGCCTATATTGGCTGTTATAGTGGTAAACAACCAAATGCTATTAGTGCTAACTGTGCTAATTTTAAGGGTATTGATGTAGTTATCGAGTCAGTTTATGGTGTCATCTTAGCTAATGGAGATTTGATGCTTAATTTTAGAGCGGATGTTGATGATAATGTAGATACAAGCACAGCCTATGTATTAATAAATGGCGAAGCTACAATATTAGAAAACTTGGAAAATAGTGGAACTAAATATGTTTCTCCAACTCCTAAAGTTGATCCTGTATATATGAGTGAGAATTTTACTGTTCAATACTTTGATGGTGATAATAATCCTATTTCTGTTGAAGTAACTATGAGCATTAAAGATTACTTAATGGTTTTCTATAATGGAGAGAATGAAAACTTAAAGAATTTAGCTAAAGATATGATGAATTATGGATCATATTCACAAATTTTGTTTGGCGTCAATACCGACAATTTAGCTAATGCTGATTTGACAGCAGAAGAAAAATCTGTAGAAAGTATAACGGGCGATAGCAACGATAATAAAGTTGTCAACGGTTCTACTGACGGCGTTACTCTTAAAGGATTCTCTTTAGTATTAAATAATAAGGTAGATTTAAAACTATATTTCACACTTGATGGCGACGCTAGTGAATATTCTGCTACTGATGGTGAAAATTCGATTAGAATTTATGAGTCATCTGGCAATGATTATTACGTTAGAATAAACAACATTGCTGCACCAAACCTTGATTTGAAACATGACATCACAATCAAAAGAAATGGTGAAGGCGATGTCAATGTTGAATGTTCGATTTTATCTTATGCATATTCAGTAATTAGTAAAGCAAATACAACTTATACTAATAAACAAGCATTAGTGAATACTATGAAAGCATTATATGCATACTATAATTCTGCGAAAGCGCTTGTGGGCTAATAGGAGGCTTTAAAAGATGAAAAACAAATATTTAGTACCTATAATTGAAATTATTTCTATTAATACTACAGATATAATTAATACAAGTTCGGTTGATGATTGGGAAACGCCTATAGATGAGTTTTAAAATATAAGTATTATTCTAATTATTTATCTTTTTAATGTCTTTAAAAAGGATTTAATAAAAAAGCACAAAGAAGACTATATCATTCTTGAATAATATAGTCTTCTATAAAACATTTATAAAAATGTGTGCATTAAATTGAAACAAACATCATAATTTTTCTCCTCAAATTATGATGTTTGCTATATTTACGGAAGGAAATAAGCCTTTTGGCTTGTTTCCTTTTTTTAACCTAATCTACAAGCATCTTCACAATCATCTAGTTCATTCGTACTAGTTCCATATACTATTTGGATATCTAAATATTTGGCTATCCAGGTTGATAGATTGCTTACATTTTCATATGCGCCTTTATCTTCGTCGCTATCTGCTTTTAATGAAGCGATGTTTTTGCCATCTTTAAAGATAACTATAGAAGGGGTATATTTAATATCTTCAAAGCCTTCCTTATCTTTAACATTTTCTAAAGAAATTTCATAGACATCTATTTGTTTAGATGCAGCGAATTCTTCAACAATAGGTTTAAATAATGCACATGATGTACATGCGGGTAAGTAGATAGACAATAAAAAAGTTTTATTTTCATTTATTAATGAATCTACTTCTTCTATATCCTTAATAAAAGAACCATCATCTCTTGGTTCTATTGTTATACTGCCGTTTGGATTGTAGCCTTCTACTGGGCTTAATGCCCTAAAGTTTATTTCGTGATATTTGATGCCTGAGAAATCGTAAGTGCCATCATCTTTTTTAGTGCTGATAGCGTTTTCACCTTCATAGAACCAGAAGCCGCCGACATTGTAGATTTTCTCTTGATCATATCCTCTAGCAATCAACAAGTTTTTCATCATGCCAGCGTAACCACCACCGCCACACATTAAGAAGATGTATTTATCTTTTGGGAACAATGATTCAAGAATGCTTTGTGATTCTTCGTAATTTTCAATGTATGTTCCATCTTCTTTGATAGTGAATAAAGTTGTGCCTGTATATGAATTTCCTACAGCTTCAGGAAGTCCTACAACATTACAAATATATGGATAAGGAACAATTTCAAATCCTTTTACATAGCCGCTTAAATATGAATCACCACCAATGGCTTCATAATTAGCTTCATCTTTCAACATTCTGCAATCAATATAAACACTATCTTTGCGATTAAGATAATTATCAATAGTTGCTTCATTGATGTTTTTATCAATACCAAATTGAGAACCTCTGATACCATCTTCTAAAGTTGGTGAAGGAAGAGCTTTATTACATCCTGTAAGCAATATAACTAATAAGAATATCAATATCTTTTTCATAATTTAATTATAATACAAAACTTTCAACGATAAAGACAACCACGCAACAGATAATTGCCACCATAATTAAAGAAGCTTTTTTATATGATGCAAAAATACCGATTAATAATGATAATATTCCAGCGATATATGAATTGGTAGCTTCAATGATGGCAGGGAATGTCATGATTGATAAAGTGACATATGGTACATAATATAAGAAATCATTAATAAATTTATTCTTGATTGGTTTTCTGATTAAGACCATTGGTAAAACTCTTATTAGATAAGTAGTTAAGGCCATGATTAAAATATAAATCCAGGTATTATTCATCTTGTTTACCTCTTGGGAATAATAAGGCCCCAATAGTAGAAATGATGATTGTAAGAATGATAGTCCTTGTGCCATTACTTAAATCTTTTAATACAGGTAAATAATAAGTTGAAACAAAACTTAAGATAAATGAAGAGATTACTAAATATAAGATATTTTTATCCTCTTTTGCTGGAGGAATGATAATAGCCAAAAACATTCCATATAAGGCAACTGATAAAGCGCTCACAATTCTTATTGGTAATATATTGCCGGCAATGATGCCAAGAGCTGTACCACTAGACCATAATAAGGTAGCAGGTATTATAGCACCATATGTGTAATAAGGATTTAGTTTATCTTTTCTAGCGATTGTAATACCAAATATTTCATCAGTTATATAAAAAGATAATATTAGACGATGTTTAAGTGAAATTTCATTACATCTTTGGGCTAAAGCAGC
The DNA here is from genome assembly GCA_946415785.1 of uncultured Solobacterium sp. Taxonomy (GTDB): domain Bacteria; phylum Bacillota_I; class Bacilli_A; order Erysipelotrichales; family Erysipelotrichaceae; genus Colivicinus. The sequence continues at coordinate 6,727 of CAMKTV010000030.1, read as the reverse complement.
TGACATTAATAAATAACGGATATTTGTTACTAAACTTATGATGGCCATCTGTAAATAGCCTTCATTTCCAATAATTACAAGAAAACCAGCATATTCACCAGCTGATGCATTGCACAATAATGAAGCAATAAAACCTTGAATAGCACTAAGATTAGCTTTTGTCGCTAAGATGCCTAAAGAGAAGGATACCGCAAAATATCCTAAGCCAATTGGGATTCCATCTATAAAACCTTCTTTTAATACATTTAAGTTTCTTTTTAGCATCTTTATATAATGTTATAATACTTATTATGAAAAATGAAAAAATTAGAGAAATTGTTGTGATGGCAATGCTAACAGCAATTGTTGTTGTTTTACAACTCATCGGTACGGTAATTCGTTTTGGACCTTTCTCTGTTTCTTTAACACTAATACCAATTGTAATAGGTGCTGCTTTATTTGGACCTTTGGCAGGTGCTTGGCTAGGCTTTGTCTTTGGGCTTGTAGTTTTGTTGTCTGGTGATGCTGCTCCATTTTTAGCAGTTAATATCATCGGTACAATTTTAACAGTCGAAATAAAAGGTGCTGCTGCTGGTTTTTGTTCAGGGCTTGTTTATAAAGTATTACAAGGCAAAAACAGAATCATTCAAACTTCATTGGCTGCTATTGTTTGTCCTTTTGTGAATACCATTTTATTCCTAATCGGCTGTTTATTGTTCTTTATGCCTACACTTTCTTTGTGGGCTAGTTCTTTTGGTTTTGAAAATGTTTATGCATATATGATACTTGGATTAGTTGGTGGGAACTTCCTTTTTGAAGTTTTGATAAATGCTATTTTTTCTCCAATCATTTTAAAGCTTATTGATGTTGGTGTATTTAATAAATGAAAGTTTAGAATTGTATTATGTCAGTATTTAATGTTATTAGTTTATTTGGCGGTTTAGCGATGTTCCTATATGGAATGAGAATGATGTCCAGTGCCTTAAGAGAAGGTTCAACTGGAACTTTAAAAGCCATCTTAGGAAAAGTAACGGATAACTTTATTAAATCTTTCTTATTAGGTGTTGTTGTGACAGCCCTAATTCAATCTTCAACAGCGACTATTGTCATTACATCTGGCTTAGTGGCTGCTGGTTTATTAACTTTAAAACAATCGCTTGGCATCATCGTTGGTGCTAATATTGGTACAACTGTAACTGGTCAAATTATTAGATTGATGGATTTAAATTCTTCATCTAATACACTATTACAGTTTTTTAAACCTTCAACATTGGCTCCAATCACATTAATTATTGGTGTATTCTTGATTGTCTTTGTCAATGCGAAGAAATTTGATAATAGTGCATCGATATTAATTGGCTTTGGTATCTTATTTACAGGACTAATGCATATGACTGAGGCTGTTAGTGAATTAAATAATAGTGGTGTCTTTGATTCGTTATTTGTCCATCTTTCAAAAAGCCCATTCCTTGGATATGGAATAGGTGCCTTAGTATCATTTATCTTACAATCATCGAGTGCTACTGTTGGTATCTTACAAGCCTTCTCAGTTTCAGGACAATTATTCTTTAGTTCAATATATGCAGTATTATTAGGTATCTATTTGGGAGATTGTACGACAACTGCAATTGTGTGTTCGATTGGTGCTAAACCAGAAGCTAAGAAAGTTGGTTTAGTTAATATCTTGTATAACTTCTCTAAAACTTTAATTGTTTTAATTGGTGTATTTATTTTTAGAAAACTTGGCTTATTAGATAATCTATGGAATATGACCGCAAATTCAAGTTTGATTGCCAATACAAACTCTATCTTTAATATCGTTTGCGCTGTCATTGTTTTGCCTTTCTTAAGTTTTTATGAAAAAATGGCAAATCGAATTATAAAAGACAATAAGGAAAACAATGAATATGATGAATTAATCGCTAGTCTTGATACAAAATTCTTTGAGTCGCCATCATTGGCATTTAGTTCTTGTTATAACGTGTTAATAAAGATGTATGAACTAGCACGCAAGAATATCAATTTATCATTTGAAGTACTTGTAAACTTTGATCAAAAAAAGATTGATGAAATAGAAAAGGGTGAAAACTACATTGATTTATTGACTGATAAAGTCAATAATTATTTAGTTTTATTGTCACCACATATTAGTTCTGATCAATATGGACGCATGGTTTCACAATATTATTCTGTGGCAACTGAATTTGAAAGACTGGGCGACCATGCGAAGAATATCGCTGATTATGCTAATGAATTAAAAGATAAAAAAGAAGCCTTCTCGTTAGAAGCTCAAGATGAATTAAATGTCATCAAAGAAATCATTGATCACATTTTAGACTATACAAAAAAAGCCTTTGAAAAACGTGATTTAAATGCTGCCAAATCAATTGAACCATTAGAAGAAGTAGTAGATGATATTGTTTCAAACTTAAAGAACAATCATGTAAGAAGACTTAATAAAGGCTTATGCAGTGTTGAAGTTGGCACAATATTCTTGAATCTATTAAATGATATTGAAAGAATATCTGATGTTTGTTCAAACGTTGGTGTTGCGACAATTGTTAGAGCTAATCCTGATGATTTGATTGAAGCTCATGATTATATGTCAATGCTACATAGAGGTGATGATACGACATTTAATTTAGAATATCGTAATGCTCATGATTATTATTTTAATAAATTAGAAGACATTGAAGAGGAACATAGTTAAAATGAAAACGATTAAGACAAATGATGCGCCACTTCCTATTGGTCCTTATAGCCAAGCAATCGAAACTGATGACATGTTATTTGTTTCAGGATGTTTAGGAATTAATCCAAAAACTGGCGACTTAAAGCAAGACTTACAAGGCCAAACTAGACAAGCCTTAGACAATTTAGTTGCTGTATTAAAAGCTGGTAAATTTGATATAACTAATGTTGTAAAGACAACAGTATATCTTACAAGCATGTCTTATTTTAACGATTTTAATAAGATTTATGCTGAATATTTTAAAGACAGTTTTCCAGCACGTACATGTGTTGAAATAAGTGCATTACCGAAAGGGGGTTTATTAGAAATTGAAGCAATCGCTTCAAAGAAATGATTTATGTTCAAAATTATTAAAAAAGAGGTATTAAATCCAACTGTAACAAAGATGGTAATTGAAGCACCGCTTGTAGCAAAAAAAGCTAAAGCAGGTCAATTCATTATTTTAAGAGTATCTAAAGAAGGTGAAAGAATTCCTTTAACTGTCGCTGATTATGATCGTGAAAAAGGAACAATCACTATCATCTTTCAAATTGTCGGAGCTACAACTTATATCTTAAATCAAAAAGAAGAAGGCGATTATATTGAAGATTTCGTAGGACCACTTGGCGTTCCAACAAAAGTTGATGGTCTTAAGAAAGTATGTGTTGTGGGTGGTGGAGTAGGTTGTGCTATTGCTTTACCGGTTGCTAGAGCACTTAAAGAAAATGGCTGTGAAGTTGTTTCAATCATTGGCTTTAGAAACAAAGATTTATTGATTTTAGAAGATGAATTTAGACAAGCATCAAGTGAATTGATTGTAATGAGTGATGATGGCTCATATGGTAGAAAAGGAAATGTAACAGTTCCTTTAAAAGAATTATTAGAAAACCAAAAAGATTTTGATAAAGTCATAACTATTGGACCATTGATCATGATGAAATATGTTGTCTTAACATGTAAAGAATTTTCTGTACCAGTTGATGTATCAATGAATCCAATCATGATTGATGGAACAGGTATGTGTGGTGGTTGTCGACTAAGTTTAAATGTTGATGGCAAGAAAGTGACAAAGTTTGCCTGTGTTGATGGACCGGACTTTGATGGTTATGAAGTTGATTTTGATGAAGCTATGGCTAGAAATAGAATGTATTCAAGTTTTGAAAAACATAAATATGATGCAGCATGTAATTTATTTAAGGAAGTGAAATAATTATGCCAAATATGAGTTTAAATAAAAATCCAATGCCTATGCAAGATCCAAAAGTTAGGGCAAAAAACTTTGAAGAAGTAACTTATGGATATTCAAAAGAAGCTGCACAAAATGAAGCAGATCGTTGTTTAAATTGTAAGAACCCTTTATGTGTTACTGGTTGTCCAGTTAATATCTCAATTCCAGAATTTATCAACAAGATAAAAGAAGGAGATTACAATGGTGCTTATGAAGTGATTTCACTTTCTTCTTCTCTTCCAGCAGTATGTGGTAGAGTATGTCCACAAGAAAGCCAATGTGAAGCTAAATGTGTTAGAGGCATCAAAGGCGAACCAGTAGGTATTGGTAGACTTGAAAGATTTGTTGCTGACTATCACAATAGTTTGGATATTGAAGTAAATAAGCCTATAAGCAATGGACATAAAGTTGCGATTGTTGGAAGTGGCCCTAGTGGCTTAACTTGTGCTGGTGATTTAGCTAAAAAAGGTTATGAAGTAACAATCTATGAAGCACTTCATGCAGCAGGTGGTGTATTAGTATATGGCATTCCTGAATTTAGATTACCAAAGACTATTGTTCAAAAAGAAGTTGATAATTTAATCAAGATGGGTGTTAAAGTAATAACTAATGTTGTTGTCGGTAAGACTTTAACTGTTGATGAATTATTAGAAGAATATGAAGCTGTCTATATTGGCTCTGGTGCAGGTCTTCCTTCATTTATGGGAATTCCTGGTGAATCATTAAATGGTGTCTATTCAGCAAACGAATTTCTAACTCGTTCAAATTTAATGAAAGCTTATTTAGATGATCCTGATACACCAATTATGAAAGGTGGTAAGGTCGCTGTTGTAGGTGGAGGCAATGTCGCAATGGATGCTGCTAGAACAGCCTTACGTTTAGGAGCTGAACATGTTTATATTGTCTATAGACGTTCAATGGAAGAATTACCTGCCAGAAAAGAAGAAGTTGAACATGCGATTGAAGAAGGAATCGATTTTAGATTATTAAATAATCCAGTTGAAATTATTGGATATCAATCTAGTGATCCTAAAGATCCAAAGAACGGATATGTTAAAGCGATGAAATGCATCAAGATGGAACTTGGTGAACCTGATGAAAATGGCCGAAGAAGACCGATAGAAATACCTGGCAGTGAATTTGAAATTGAAGTAGATGCCGTTATCATGTCGATTGGAACTACTCCAAATCCGTTAATTAAATCAACAACTGAGGGACTAGAAGTAACAAGAAAAGGTGGCATCATTGTTGATGATAATGGCAAGACTAGTCGAGATAGAATTTATGCTGGTGGTGATGCTGTAACAGGTGCAGCGACAGTTATCTCAGCGATGGGAGCTGGCAAATTAGCTGCTAAATCAATTGATGAATATATTATGAACAAATAAGGCTTAGGCCTTATTTTTCTATTTAAAGACAGAGTGTTTTATCTGTTGTATAATTAGGTTGTTTAATATTAGCGCCTGGACCTTTAAGGTTGACGAGGATAGGAGATTTTCGAAAGATTCGGCGGATGCTCCTACGTGTTTCCTACACGAACTTTGTGGCAAATATGAAAGTGATTTCAAAACAAATACACAAAGAGGGAATTATTACATTCTTAAAATATTAAACTTTGTGATTAGGAGGCAAAGATGAAATTAGTAATTACAAAGAATTATGAAGAAGCAAGCGACAAGATGTTTGAAGAAATGAAAGAATATCTTGTGCCTGGAAAAGTATTAGGCTTAGCAACAGGTTCTAGTCCGTTAGGCCTATACGCAAGAATGGTAGAAGACCATAAAAAGAATGGAACTTCTTATAAAGAAATCAAAACATTTAACCTTGATGAATATGTTGGTTTACCTATAACTCATCCTGAAAGTTATTATGCATTTATGCATACAAATTTGTTCAATCATATTGATATACCAGAAGAGAACACTCATGTGCCTAGTGGCTTAGGTGAAGATCTTGAAGGACAAGCTAAAAAATATGATGATATGATTTTAGAAAATCCAGTTGATATTCAAGTCTTAGGTATTGGTAGTGATGGCCACATCGCCTTTAATGAACCAGGCACAGCATTTGATTCATTAACTCATGTGACTGACTTATTAGAACCAACAATCAAAGACAATGCTCGTTTCTTTGACTTTGATATGGAAAAAGTTCCTCATCAAGCAGTTACTCAAGGTATCGCTACAATCATGCGTGCTAAAAAGATTATTTTAATCGCTACTGGTGAAAATAAAGCTAATGCTGTAAAAGCAATGGTTGAAGGACCAATTGATGAAGCATGTCCTGCATCTATTCTTCAAAAACATGATAATGTAGTAATAGTAGTAGATGAAGCAGCTGCAAGCTTGCTAAAAAAATAAGGAGACAAAAATGAAAATTGTTAATGCTGATGAATTTAATGAATTAAGATCTAATGGCAATGTTGTTGTTGATTTTTATGCTGATTGGTGTGGACCATGTAAGATGCTTGGACCAATTATCGAAAAAGTTAGCGAAGATTATCCAGATGTTAATTTTGTTAAAGTAAATGTTGATGAAAATGAAGAATTAGCGATGGAATTTGGCGTCATGTCAATTCCTTCTGTATTCATGTTAAAGAATGGAGAAGTTGTTAATAAGTTCTTAGGCGTTCAACAAGAAAGAACACTTAGAGAAATCTTTGATAAAACATTTAAATAATTAGCATTTACATGAAAAAGAATTAGGCTATCAGATGATAGCCTTTTTTAAACGCATATTTTTATAAGGGATTGAAGTAGATTAAATTTATAATATTGATGAATATAAAA
>CAMKTV010000029.1 GCA_946415785.1 uncultured Solobacterium sp. | reverse complement strand
GCAGGTTCAGATGAAGTTGGCACTGGTGATTATTTTGGGCCAATTTGTGTGTGTGCATCTATTGTTGAAGAAGATCAATTCAATCTATTAAGTCAATTACAAGTAGATGATTCAAAGAAATTAACTGATAAAAGGATTGTGGAGATTGCTCCTGTATTAATTCAAAATATCAAGCATTCATTATTAATCTTAGACAATGCAAAATATAATGAAGTCCATTTAAAAGATAATCTTAATGCAATTAAAGCTAAATTACATAATCAAGCCTATGTTAATCTGCTTCATAAAGGGTACGACATCCCAAAGGCTGCCTATGTAGATGAATTTGTATCTATTTATAATTACTTTAATTATCTAAAAGACGAAAAAGAAATCTATCGTGATTTAATCTTTGAAACAAAGGCTGAAAGCAATTATCCTGCTGTAGCTTGTTCAAGTATTATCGCAAGATATGCCTTTATCAAAAAGATGGAAGAATTAAATCAAAAATATCATATGGTTTTCCATTTTGGTGCAGGAGATGATGTTAATGAAGATATTATTAAATTTGTAAATAAATATGGCTCAGATAGATTAAAAGAAGTAGCTAAAATACATTTCAAAAATACTGAAATAATTAAATAAAAAATCGCTTAATAGCGATTATTTATTACCACAATTAGGACAAACTCGATGAGATAGTTTATATTCTCCACAAGATGGACATTTAACCATTGTTGGAGCGCTTAGTTTATAATGGGTTCTTCTTTTTGCCTTACGTGTTTTTGAAGTTCTTCTTTGTTGAACAGCCATTTTAATCTTCCTCCTTAAATTCCAATAACTTTTCTAATCTAGGATCAATTCTATTTTTAGTGAATTTTTCATATTCTTCTTCTCTAAAAACAGAACAACCGTCTTCACTATGATATATTGTTTTCTTGGTTTTTTCAACACTTATTGGTGCTTCTGGTATAACAATATATTTGATAAGTTCTTCAAGTTCAATACAATCAATTAAATAAAAGCCATCTTCAAACTGGTTTGTAACCACAAATTGGTCATCGTTTATCTCAAAAGGAACTTCCACATCCTCTAAAGTGAAGCTATCAGGGCAATGCATGGTGCCTAAAAGATCAATTTCAATCTTTAATTTATTATCATAATCATAATAAAAGGAAATCTCCCCTTCTATTTCACTGATTCCAGTTATAAAGATATTATCTTTGATTTCAATATTTTTGATAGAAACATGATAGATTTTCTTATCAGCGATATTAACTAAATCCTTGAGCATTATTTTCATATATTCATTATATAATTATTTTATGATTATCACAGGCATAGTTGTTGAATATAATCCTTTCCATAATGGCCATATTTATCATATTAATAAGGCTAAAGAATTGACTAATTGTGATTTGTTAATTGCTGTTACAAGCGGTAATTTTACTCAACGTGGAGAACCAAGCGTTATAAACAAATTTATCAAAACTGAAGCTGCCTTAAAATATGGCGTTGATTTAGTAATTGAGCTTCCTTATATTTATACAGTTCAAAATGCTTCAATATTTGGAGAATATTCAATTAAACTATTAGACGCCATGGGTGTCAACAATGTGGTCTTTGGCTCTGAAACAAATAATCTGGAAGAATTAAAAAAGATGGCTGATTTAAACATCAATATTGACCATCTAAAAGAGGAAATGAACAAAGGACTATCTTATCCTAAGGCTTATGGACTATTGTCTAGTTCTTTATATCCTAATGATATTTTGGCTTTAACATATTTAAGAGCTATCAAAAACACTAATATAAACCCTATTACTATTCAAAGAACTAATGATTATAAAGGACTTGAATTAAATGAAATTGCCAGCGCAACTGCCATTAAACAGGCAATAATTGAAGGAAAAAGTGTCTCTAGGCAAACTCCAATTAGAATAAAAGAACCTTTATTCTTTAAAGATTTTTATCCGTTTTTAAGAAAACTTTTAATCACAAAAGACAGAAACGAATTAAAGAACATCTTTTTAGTTAGCGAAGGTATAGAAAGTTTATTGATTAAAAACGCATTAAAATATGATAATTTTGAAGATTTCTTAAATAATTCAATTTCAAAAAGATATACAAAGAATCGTATACAAAGAATTTGTCTTAGTATTATCAATAACATCAAAAAAGAAGATGTCATAAATCTGCCAAAGTTAAATTATATTCGTATATTAGGCTTTAACGCAAAAGGTCAAGAATATTTAAGAAAATATAAAAATGAAGAATATAAGATTGTTACTCAATTTAAAAGCATTCCTGGCCCATATAAAGATATTGAATGGAAAATAAATAATCTCTATGCTTCATATTTAAATGACCCAACAGGTTACATCAAAGAAGAATTAAAAGGTCCTATCATTAAATAGGACCACAATATTTTTTAGAATACTTTTTCTAGATGCCAGATATCTTCTACATAATCATTGATTGTACGATCACTTGAGAAGAATGAAGATCTAGCGATATTTGTTAAACAAATCTTTGCGAATCTAGGCTTATCTTCATAAATCTTATAAATCTTATCATGGGCTTGTTTATAAGATTCGAAATCAGCTAATATCATATATTCATCATTTCTTAATAAGAATTCATTTGAAATATCTTCAAAGTCTTTCTTATTAGAGCTGAATGTGCCATCAGTTAATGAATCAATGACTTCTTTAATTTCAGGATTATTTAAATAATAATCATATGGATGATAATTTGGTCTTAATTCATTTACTTCTTTTTCATTTAAACCAAAGATGACGATATTATCATCTCCCACTAAACCCTTGATTTCAACATTGGCACCATCAAGCGTTCCTAGTGTAATAGCACCATTCATCATGAATTTCATATTACCAGTTCCAGATGCTTCTTTACCGGCTGTGGAAATTTGTTCAGAAACTTCAGCAGCAGGCATCAATTTTTCGGCAATTGAAACGCGATAATTCGGAATAAAGAAGACATTAATAAATTTTGAAGCTTGAGGATCTTTATTAACTTTTTCACCCACAGCATTAATCAATCTAATTACATCTTTAGCGAATGTATAATTGCTTGCAGCCTTGGCACCAAAGATAAATGTTGTCTTAGGCATTGAGAAATTAGGATCTTTCTTAATTCTTATGTATAAACTAATTACATAAAGAATATTTAATAATTGACGTTTATAAGCATGAAGTCGTTTGGCTTGTACATCAAATATACTATTAACATCTAAATCAATGTCATATAGTTTCTTTAAATAATCTGCAAGTTCTTTTTTCTTTTGTTGTTTAACTTCTAAGAATTCTTTTTGAACATTTTCGTCATCAACATAATTAATTAATTCTTCAATTTTAAAGAAATCATCACTTAAATCAGCTTTGATAGTTCTTTGAATTAAATCAGTTAATTCACGATTTGAATATAATAACCAACGTCTATGAGTAATACCATTAGTCTTATTGTTAAATCTTTCAGGGAAGATTTCATAGAAATTTTTGAATGTATCTTCAGTAATAATCTTTGAATGCAATTTAGCTACACCATTAATTGAATAAGAACTTACGATACATAAGTTAGCCATTCTTACAGAATCGCCACTAATGATACGTACTGAATCAATGAATTCTTTTGATTTGCCAATGTTAGTTAAATAATTCACAAATTGATTATCAATTTCTTCAATAATTAAATATACACGTGGAATTATTCTTTTAATAAAATCAACAGGCCATTTTTCTAACGCTTCTTGCATAACTGTATGATTTGTATATGCGAAAACTTTGGAAACAATCTTATAAGCATTTTGCCATGAATAATTATAATCATCCATTAATAGCCTCATTAATTCAGGAACTGCTAGTGCAGGATGAGTATCATTTAACTGAATGACAATCTTATCTCCTAAATTATCAAAATTAGTATTTGATCTTAAATGGCTCTTTAAAATTGTTTGTAAGCCAGCAGATACAAAGAAGTATTCTTGTTTAATACGTGTAAATTTACCATTTTGTGAATAATCTTCTGGATATAGATTTAAACAAATAGATTCAACATCTTTTAGATAATCAGGATAAGAAATATTGCTAGGAAGATTATCACTTGGTTCTGCTGCCCAAAGTCTTAAAGATGTTGTACATTCATTATTGGCACCAACAATTGGCACATCATACGGTACAGCTAAAATAGATTCATAATTCTTTAATTCGAAATGAAGATTTCCATCTTCTTTTCTACTGATGTCAACTTCACCACCAAGTTTAACTGTTACTGCTTTTGAAGGTTTACGAATTTCCCATGGATAGCCATATCTCAACCATTGGTCAGGAACTTCTACTTGTTGCCCATCAACGATTAATTGTTTAAATAAGCCATTACGATAACGAATTGTATTGCCATAACCTGGATAATTCAAACTTGCAAGTGAATCTAAGAAACAAGCAGCTAATCTGCCTAAACCACCATTACCGAGCCCGGCATCAGTTTCACATTCTTCTAATTCATTTAAATCGATATTTAATTCTTCTAATGATTCCTTAACAATATCATAGATGCCTAATGACATTAGATTATTAGTAAGCATTCTTCCCATTAAGAATTCTAAAGAGAAATAATACAAAGTCTTTTTATTATCACCAATAACTTTAGCTCTGGTGTCCATCCATTTAGGAACCATATACGACATAATCATTTCGCCTAAGATTGCGTATTTTTCATAAGTATTCGATTCTTCAATCGTTTTACCATAACGCATTTCAAGAAACATTTCAAATGCATATTTGAAATTATTCTTATCCATAAACATCTTTTTATATTCATATTGATTGCTCATAAAATTCCCCCTAATCTAGCAAGATTGAATCAATTTCTTTTATTTCTTTTAAGATTTTTTCATTTTTAGAACGTAAATAGATTTCTTCCAGTTTATCTTTGCGATAATTTAGATATTTAATAAACATTTCACTTTTCTTTTTTAACAAGATGGGCCCATATTTAATCTCTAATGGACTATATTCTCTTTCTTCTTTCGCACTAAAAACAACTAACTCATAGTAGAAGCCATCGAAAATAACTTCCTCATCTATAATATAATATTTATGTTTATTTATAAAATCCCTTAATAATTCATTGTCTTTATTAATTTGAACAATGATTTTGTCATATTTAGTCAAATTTTTGCCTTCTAAGATGTGCTCAATTGTATAAAAGCCCATTCCACAGATAGTTATAATATCGACATCGTCTCTAATATCTTCAATCCCTTCGGCTAAAACAGGTATAACTTTACCTTCTAATTGATATTTTTTGATGTTTTCAATCGCTCGATTATATGGTCCTATCTTATTATCAGAGGCATAGACTTTTGGACAGATATTATTTTTAACTAAAAAACAAGGTAGTAAGGCATGGTCAGAACCCACATCATATACTACCTTATTAGAATCTATCAATTTACTAATTTCCAAAAGTCTTTTAGATAACATTAGCGAACATCGTCAATAAATTCTTTTAATCTCTTACATTTAGTTGGATTTTTAAGTTTTCTTAAAGCCTTAGCTTCTATTTGTCTAATTCTTTCTCTTGTGACATCAAATTCTTTACCAACTTCTTCCAAAGTTCTCGTTCTTCCATCCTCTAAACCAAAACGTAATCTTAATACTTTTTCTTCTCTAGGAGTTAAAGTTTTTAGAACTTTATTTATTTCATCTTTTAATAAACCGATATTGGCATATTGGTCTGGAGACATAGCTTCCTTGTCTTCAATGAAATCACCTAAATGAGAATCGTCCTCTTCACCAATTGGTGTTTCTAAAGAAACAGGATCCATGGAAATCTTTTGGATTTCTCTGATTTTGTCAGCTGTGAATTGACTACCCATCTTATCTGCAATCTCTTCGGCCGTAGGTTCTCTCTCTAGTTCTTGAACTAGAGTACGATGAATTCTAGTCATTTTATTGATTGTTTCAACCATGTGAACAGGAATTCTTATAGTTCTTGCTTGGTCAGCAATAGCTCTAGTAATAGCTTGTCTAATCCACCAAGTTGCATAAGTAGAGAATTTAAAGCCTTTGTGATAATCAAATTTATCAACAGCTTTAATCAATCCCATATTTCCTTCTTGAATCAAATCAAGGAACAACATGCCTCTATTTGTATATTTTCTCGCAATTGCGACTACAAGTCTTAAGTTAGCGCTGATTAATTGGTTCTTTGCTTCTTCAGATCCTTTGCCACCCTTTTCGATTATCTTGGCTAAACGGACTTCTTCATCTGCTTTTAATAGAGGAACTTTACCAATTTCCTTTAAATACATTTTTACAGGGTCGCTAGATTTTGTATAGTTTGCTGCTTCTTCATAATTGATGACAATATTCTTTTCATCACTATCATTTTCATCACCATCATCTTCAGATAAATAATAATCATCATCTAGACCAGCTTCACTCTCTGATTCATCAATCAAATCAATATTAGCTTCATTAGCCCAATCATAGAATTCTTCAATTTCGTCATCATTCATATCAAAACGATCTAATGCTTGGATTAAATCTTTTTGAACGATGTCCATTCTCTTCTTACTTAAGAAAATTAAATGTTGTTTTAAATCATCTAAATCAGTAAATTTACGAGTCGCTAAATCTTCACTCTTGTTGCCTTTCTTAAGGTCAAGATTAATAACTTTGGCTTCTCTTCCTTTTGGCTTAGTAATTGAAATTTGTTTTTTAGCTTTTTTTGTTACTTCTTTATTATCATTTTTAACTTGAACCTTAGGACTAACCTTTACTTCAGCGACTTTTTTTGGCTTTAATTCTTTAATAGTTTCTTTTTTACGTTCATCATTCTTTTTAACAGAAGTTTTAACTTCTACTTTTTTAGGATTTAATTGTTTTGTTTCCTTTAAAGCCTTTTTAGGTTCTACTTTTTTTTCTTTTTTAGAAGCAGTTTTTTTAGGAAGAACCTTTGCCTCTACTTTTTTAACTTGAGTTTTTTTACCTAAAGCTTTATTTGCAGGTGCTTTTTTAGAATCTACTTTCTTAGAAAGAGCTTTCTTTGGTGCTACCTTTTTAGAAGGTGCTTTTTTAGGTTCTGCCTTTTTAGCTGGAACCTTTTTAACTTCTGTCTTTTTAGCAGGCTTTTTTGTTTCTAGTTTTTTAGCTACTTTCTTGCTTGTAGATTTAGTTTCTTTTTTAATATTTTTTGTTTTAGATGTTGCTTGAACTTTATTTTGAGGTTTCTTAATTTCTTTCTTCACATCTTTCTTATTTTGTTTTTTAACTTCTTTCTTAACATCTTTTTTGTTTTCTTTCTTAACTGCTTTTGGCATCTTATTTACCCCCAAGTTCCTTTAATAAATCTGTATATTCTTTAATCAATTCAGTTGTTTTATCAGGATCAACATCTTTATATTTGGCTATAGCCTTCTTTAAGTCGATTAGTTTTTGTTTCTTGACTTCTTCTTTTATCTTATTGATGGCTCCTAATAAAACATCTTCTTTGTATTCATCTGGTAATGATTCAATTGTACCAAGCGATGCAATAATTCTTTGAATGTTGATATCTTCAACTTCATCATATAATTTAGCCAACTGACAGGTTTTATTTTTACGATATTCATCGATGATTAAATTCGCTAATTTTTTATTATTTTCATCTAATAAATATCCTAACTCTTTTTGATAAATATCTTTCGCTTTTTCATTTATAGCCATTAATGAAAGAATTGAATATTCAGCCATTGTTAAGCCATCTAATGAATAATGATAGGATTTTTTATCTTGATTATAATACTCTTTTTTATCACTTTTTTCAACTAAACGAACTCTGATTTTTGTTATCTCATAAAGTTCATTTAAATAATTCTCTTTCTCATCTTGATCAGTCAAATAAGAGATTAAATTAGATATATTTTCAGTCATCTTTTTACGATCATCATAATTATTTAAATTTAAATAATCTTTATAAAATTTAATCGCATATTCGATATAGCTTATTGGTTTGCTACTTAAATCCCTTAAAGCGTTCTTATCATATTTGTTGATGATTTCATCAGGATCTAATCCCGTATTATTATCAATTACTTCAACCTTAACGCCTTCTTTAAGAAGTTGTTCACCAACTTTCATATTGGCGGCTTTCCCGGCTTTATCGCCATCATATGATAAGATAATCGTTCTTTTTAATTCTTTTAATAACGATAATTGCTCCTTACTACATGCGGTACCTAAAGTTGCGATGACATTATAGATGCCTGCTTTATCATATGCGATAACATCCATTACGCCTTCACAAATAATGACATTATCACTTCTGTTTAAATTGTCTTTTAAACGATGGTAATTAAATAAGATGCTTCCTTTATGATATATGACAGTATCAGAACTGTTGATATATTTTGAATCTGAAAAATTAGTAAAATCACGAGCTGTAAAACCAACAGGATTACCATATTTATCATGTATAGGAAAAGTTATTCTTTTATAGAAGACATCATTGATTCCATTGTTGTTAAGTTTAGCCAAATTAAGATTGATAATTGCTTCGTCAGCGTAGTCTTTTGCTTTTAATGATTTATAGGCTTCATTATTTTCAGGACAATAACCAATAGAAAACTTATTGATAATATCAAGATTAATGCCTCTATTTTCTAGATATTCTTTGGCACTTAAACCAAGTTTTGTTGAAGTTAAAATATAATTTGTATATTCTATATAATCGTTTAATAAATCATAATATGCCTGATTCTTATTTACTTTAGCTGGTTTTTGATAGTCAATATTTAAAGGCTTGCCAATAATCTTGGCAACTTCAATAACAGTTTCTGGAAATGATATTTTCTTATAATTTTGAACAAAGGTGAAACAATTGCCGCCATTTCCACAAACAAAACATTTATAAATTTGTTTGTCTTCACTTATCGATAATGATGGATCATGATCATCATGAAAAGGACAGACAGCTGCATAGCCCTTGCCTTTTTTGATTAAAGGAATATAGTGTCCTATTACATCAACAATATTCGCACTTTCCCTTATTTCATTAATTGTTTCTTGAGAAATGTTCATCAATTATTTAAATTCAATTCTTTCCTTTATATAATCTTTCAATTCATCAATCTTAATACGTTTTTGTTCCATTGAATCTCTATCTCTTACAGTTACACAATTATCTTCTTGAGATTCAAAATCATAAGTAATGCAGAAAGGTGTGCCAATCGCATCATTTCTTCTATATCTCTTGCCAATTGAACCAGTTTCGTCAAATTCACAAGGGAATTCTTTTACTAATTCATCAAAGATTTTGGCTGCATTTTCTGATAATTTCTTTGATAACGGACAAATACAAGCCTTAATTGGTGAAATTGCAGGATGTAAATGCATGACAATTCTTTCATCACCTTCACCTAATTGTTCCTTATCATAGGCATCACAACAGATCATTAAGAATAATCTTTCAACGCCAACCGAAGGTTCAATACAATAAGGTGTATATTTTTCATGTGTTTCTGGATCTAGATAAATTAAATCCTTACCAGAATATTTAGAATGTTGAGATAAATCATAATCAGTTCTATCTGCAATACCCCAAACTTCACCCCAATCAGTAAATGGGAAAGCATATTCAATATCACTTGTTGCCTTAGAATAGAAAGCTAATTCTTCTTTTGCGTGCGGACGAATACGTAATTTGTCTGAACTGATACCTAATTTTTTCACAAAATCATAACAATATTTTTCCCAATACTCAAACCATTTTAAATCTTCACCTGGTTCACAAAAGAACTCTAATTCCATTTGTTCAAATTCACGAACTCTAAAGATAAAATTTCCTGGAGTAATTTCGTTTCTAAATGATTTACCAATTTGACCAATACCAAATGGAATTTTCTTTCTTGATGTTCTTAAAACATTGTTAAAATTCACAAAGATTCCTTGACAAGTTTCGGGTCTTAAATAAACTGTAGATTTTGAATCTTCTAATGTTCCAATAAAAGTCTTAAACATTAAATTGAATGCTCTGGCATTTGTCCAATTAGCTTTACCACATTCCGGACAAACGATATTATGTTCCTTAATGATGGCGTCTAATTCTTCAAAAGATTTGCCTTCAACTGTCAAAGATGTTGTATCTTCAATAAGTTTATCAGCTCTAAAACGACTCTTACATTCTTTACAATCCACCATGGCATCCGCAAAGCCTTTTAGATGGCCTGAAGCTTCCCACGCTTTAGGGTTCATTAATATAGCACTATCAATACCAACATTATATGGATTAGTTTCAATAAAAACTTTCCACCATAAATCTTTAATATTCTTCTTTAAAGCAGCGCCGATAATCCCAAAGTCCCACGAATTAGATAATCCACCATAAATCTCTGAGCCTTGATAGACAAATCCACTGCTTTTTAAATGGCTGACAATTTCATCAAAACTATATTTAGACATACAAAAAACTCCTTTATATCACGCTTATTTTAACATATTTTAAATATTTATTTTTAAAAATATAAAGGTACAAAAGAATATAATTAATGATTAAATTCTTTTAAATCTAAATAATGAATTGAGTTAACTGAAAAACTATTGTTCAAATCTTTATAAATAGACATAATAGCAAGCTGTCCATTTTGGATGTTCATAGAATTTCCTTCATAAACTAAATAACAATAATTTGTTCCAGAGACAATTTGACTGCCCAATAATGCGATTGGTTTATAATAAGCATCAAAATTATCTTCTACTATTTTCGGATTAAAAAGATCAATATCTTTAATATCCATAACATTTTTTTCATCAAAATAAGGATACCAACCGCCCATTAACGTTTCATAATTGTATGTTGAATTATTCTCTAAATAATCTTCAATTTTAAAAGGAACGACTTTGCTGATACTATAATTCGAATCTAAATCTTCATAAACAATTACAACTTCATAATTATCGTTCTGACACAAAAACATGTGATTTGTCCCAGCAACTACTTGATTGCCCAATAATGCAACAACTTGATAATCGTCTTGTCCGTTTAAATCGCTAGTAGATAAAAAGTTAATTAAATCTTGATTATCGTATATAAATGGCTCATGTTCATAATTGATTTTCCATGATCCTAATAAAGCTTTCCCAGGCTCTGGATCATTTAATTCAACTTCTTTATCATTATTTTTACAGCCAAACAAACAAAGCATTAATATTATTATTACAAATAAATTAAATAACTTTTTCATTTGTGTCCTTTCTTAAGTATTCGATTACTTTAAAGCCCTCATATTCCTCAACATTTTTTATTTCATAATTATTCACATCATAATATGGAAAATAAGCATCAGCTTCATGTTCACCATCAATTAAAGAGATATATAGTTTCTTACAATAAGGAAGCGCAATCTTATAAATACCTGCACCACCACAGACCATTATCTCTTCATCGCTGTCTTTATTATCTTCTAAAAATTTATATAAGTCAGTGATATAGGTGACATTTTCACTGTTTTCCCTTTCTTCACCTTTAAAACAAGCTACAACAGTATGTCTTAAAGGAAGTGGTTTCCCAAGTCCATCAAAAGTAACCTTACCCATCAAGATTCTTTTGCCAATGGTCTTTTGCTTAAACTGCTTAAAATCTTCCTTAAAATGCCAAGGAATTAAGCCTTTATTACCAATCGCAAAATTCTTGTCATGCGCAACAATCAAAGAAAACATTAGACAGATACTTCTCCTTTAATAGCAGGCCATGGGTCATAATCTTCAATCTTGATATCTTCATATTTGAAATCAAAGATATCTTTAACTTCAGGATTCAAGACAAGCTTTGGAAGCTTTCTTGGTTCTCTTTTTAATTGTTCATTTATTTGGTCAATATGATTTAGATAAATATGAGCATCTCCAAATGTATGTACAAATTCATAAGGTTCATAACCACATACCTGAGCTACCATTGCCAATAATAACGAATATGAAGCAATATTAAATGGCACGCCCAAGAATACATCACCGCTTCTTTGGTATAACTGGCATGATAATTTCTTTTTATCAGCACTAACATAGAATTGGAACAATGAATGACATGGAGGCAAAGCCATATCTTTAACTTCTCCTGGATTAAAGGCAACCACTAGATGTCTTCTTGAGAACGGATTATTCTTTAGGTTATAAATCAAATCACTAATCTGATCTACACCACCAAAATTACGCCATTGTTTACCATAAACAGGACCTAAATTGCCATATTTCTTCGCAAATTCTTCATCATTTCTAATCTTTTCGATGAATTCTTCTAATGTTTCGCCCTGATATTCAGGCCTTTTAATATAATCGGCATATGGCCATTCGTTCCAAATGCCTACTTTCTTATCAACTAGAGGCTTGATATTGGTTTCACCACTTAAAAACCACAATAATTCTTCAAATATACCACGATAAAAAACTTTCTTAGTAGTCAGTAAAGGAAAACCTTCTTCTAAATTAAAACGCATCTGATAGCCAAAAGTAGAAATAGTACCAGTGCCAGTACGATCTTCCCTTTTTTCACCTTTTTCTAAAACATGTCTACATAAGTCTAAATATTGTTGCATAACGATACCTCTTAATCAATTATATTATAAAACGGACTCGAAGTTGTCATAATCAAATTCAATGACACTTAAGTCAAAGCAGTCTTTAATCTTAATTCTTTTTGTATAGGAATCAAATGAAAAATTAGCAATAGTCGTAGTATTATCAATATCTTTATATTTGATTGGACACATATAAATAGATTTGACATATTCTTCATCTTCATAGGCTAAAACATTAACAAGATCATCTATATCAGCATTTTCATTTAATGTTTCAATTCTTTGATTGGCATATAGATTACGATAATGACTATTTAATGATTTCTTTGGATTTTCTTTGTTTAGGAAATGATTACTTCTAGCATATTTACCATCAATATGAGTAATATATAAATCATCAAAATCATTTTCAATATTAATTACCTCATTTGTCTTAATATCTAAGACATTGAACGAAAATGGAGATGCAGGCTTATTCTTTTTTAATTTCTCGATACATTCATCAATTGTTTTTGATTCAATCAAATCTCTAGATATTACATAACGAGAAAGATTATTTAAATTAGCCTTTTCATGGAATAAATAATTACAAGAAAATATTAAGCCATAAGAATTACAGCCAAAATTAGAGCCATTAAGCCTACGATAATCACCCATTCCAAATAGCCAGTAATCACCATAATCAAGTTTTAAAAGATTACGATTTAAATGACTGCAACCATAATCATCTTCATTATGGCAGAATAAGATACGATCTTTCTTTTTGTAGATAGCTGTTGTGCAGGCATCAATCTTTGTATAAACTTCAGGGCTATAGAATAAAACCATGACTTTTCTATCCACATTAGCGCCATCTGCCCTACCATAGATTTCACTTAAAACTCTAGGTAAGTTTTTAGACAGCTTTTCAATAATTTGATCAGTTATTAAAGAATACTCTTCATTTTTGATAATTTCATAATATTCTTTAATATCTCTATTTATTTCGTCTTTAAACAATTTACCAGCTAATAAGCCAATATTATAATCATCGCCTTTTAATACATGTCTAGAATACATAGCTTCCTCCTTTATTGTTTATTAAAATATTTAATACCTGAATTAGGTCTAAAATAAGTTCTTATATAGCCATCATATGATAAGACAACAAAATCATTTGTTTCTTCTATAAAATAGACATCATCATTGTCTTCTTTTTCTTTTTTATGTAAAGCCTCTGGATTATTAATAACATCATTGGCTGCTTTTTCATATTCTTCTTTGGAATCAAAGCCCATTTCAATTCCATGTTTCTCATAGTGGCTTGTTAGTAATTCATCACTACGAAAATGATATTCAATATAATCATTTCTTTTACATGAACTGAATAACAATAAAAAGATAAATGATAATAATATGATTTTCTTATTCATCACATTTTCCTTTATAAGCTTTGATTGCCTCGTTTAAGCTTAATTTGTTGGCGCCACCTTCAAAATCTGGGTCTTTTCTTTGAACTGGGTCATCTTCCCAATGACAGATAGGACAGATTTCATAATCACCAACACTTTTAAAATAATGTTTCTTACAAACAGGACATTTAAATTCTTCTTTTTTAAATAATCTTTTAATGATGTTTAATATTTTCATCTAATTTTGAATAATAAAGGTCAAATTCAATATCAATATCATAGTCCTTTATTAACTCCTTTATATCTTTAATTATATTCTCTTTGATTTCATCTTGTTTAGCCAAATAATTGACAACCAGATCAAATGAAATATTTTTATTCTTATTATCAATATAAATATTATGACATTCTAAGATGCCTTCATATTTTTTACTTATTTCTTTGA
>CAMKTV010000028.1 GCA_946415785.1 uncultured Solobacterium sp. | reverse complement strand
ATCGTTGGTAATTTTAAATTTAATTATGATTATGCGATAAATGAAATGACCTTAATGGACTTAAGAAGGGTACTTTTATTAGCCTATGATTTAAAGATTGATGAACATGAATTGAATTTTATTTATCATAACGAAAACTATGTCTTAAGACTTGTGAATGAAAAACTTATTTTACAGCCAGGAACACAAATATATCTAGATCATTTAAATGATATAAATTTTTATGTTGATAATGAATGTTTGTATTTAAGATATATTACAACAGAAGGGAAGGAATATGTTAAAAACATTGCCAAAGCAAAAGGGATTTATCTCGCTGACTTTCTTAGTGATGATGATCAATATGATGACGATGATTTTAGCGATAGCTGATTATTTAATTGTCTTAAATAAAATAGATGACAATCTCTATAATTTTATTGGTGATTTCTATGATGAAGCAGAACTTATTAATGAGGCCAAGTGCTATCTTTTAAATTATTCTAACTTGCAAGATATGCCGTTATCTAAAGGAATGGCATATGTTGAAAAACATTTAGATGGTTATGATATAAGTTATAACGGCTTAAATATTTATATAGAAGTAGAAGATAATATAGTCATTGATTATACAATTAAATAATCCTTTCGATGAACTTTATCGGGCTTTGTAAATTTATATAACCAAACAATTATAACAAATGATACAATATGTGTATATAAATATACATTGTTGTAATATTAATTTGTGAGGTTTTATGAAAACAGAATTGCAAAATCTTGGAAACGATATCAAAACTAAAAGAATTGAAAACGGTTTATCTCAAGAAGAGCTTGCGCTTGTATCCAACGTTGAAAGAAGTCAGCTTTCGAAAATAGAAAAAGGTAGTGTTAATGGAGTTACCTTTATGACTATATCAAGAATATATAAGTCGTTAGGGTGCGATATTTCTTTTGTTAAAGGAAAAAATTCTTATTACGAAATTCATCCATTTGTTAAATGGGCGGGAGGAAAAACTCAGTTGTTATCTACACTGATGGAAAACGTGCCATCCTATTTTAATAGGTATTATGAACCGTTTGTTGGAGGAGGAGCGTTGTTGTTTAAAATTCAGCCAAACGACTTTCTAATAAACGATTCAAATAATGACTTAATTTGTGCATTTAATTGTTTTAAAAACAAAAAGGACTTTGAATACCTAAAAGAAGAATTGATAAAACACGAAGCAAACCATAATGAAGAGTATTATTACAAAATAAGAGAAATGGATAGAGATGATAATTTCAAAGAACTTCCGATTTATATAAGAGCTGCGAGAACTATTTATCTTAATAAAGCATGTTTTAATGGATTATATAGAGTGAACAGCAAAGGGTATTATAACGTTCCGTCTGGCAAGTATAAAAAAGTTAATTGTTTTGATAGAGATAACTTCGAAAATTTATTTGTGTTTTTTAACAAAGGCAATAAAGAAATACGTAATGAAGATTTTGAACAATCCATCAAGGATGCAAAAAAAGGAGATTTTGTATATTTTGATCCCCCATACGATTCGTTTGAAGATAAAGATTCTTTCACTTCATATAACAAAGAAACATTTGGCAAAAATGAACAAGAAAGACTATCTAAAGTTTTTAAAGAACTAGATAAAAAAGGCGTCTATGTGATGTTAAGCAATCATAATACAGAATTCATAAACAATCTTTATAAAGATTACAAAATAGAAGTTGTTAATGCTAAAAGAGCGATTAATTCTAAAGGGACTGGAAGAGGATATGTCGAGGAGGTAATCATAAAGAATTATGAGAACTAGCGAATTCTCTACTTCCAAGTTTAGTTTAATTTGTGGTGATTGTTTTATCGAATTAAAGAAGATTAAAACTGGAACTATAGACATGGTTTTTGCCGATCCGCCTTATTTTTTA
Source organism: uncultured Solobacterium sp. (assembly GCA_946415785.1). Taxonomy (GTDB): domain Bacteria; phylum Bacillota_I; class Bacilli_A; order Erysipelotrichales; family Erysipelotrichaceae; genus Colivicinus. The sequence continues at coordinate 12,910 of CAMKTV010000028.1, read as the reverse complement.
AGTACAGAGAATGGAGTTTCCTGTTCTGGTGGAAAAATGGTTCCTGTTAAAAAAGGTAAGTGGGATAAAGAAAGAACGCTTGAAGAAAAACATCAATTTAATAGAAACTGGATTAAAGAGTGTTATAGAGCATTGAAAGACAATGGATGTATATGGATTTCTGGAACATTCCATAATATTTATTCAATTGGCATGGCTTTGGAAGAAGAGGGCTTCAAGATAGTTAACAATATAACGTGGCAAAAACTGAACCCGCCACCAAACATTACTTGCAAATGCTTTGTACATTCAACAGAAACTATAATATGGGCTGTAAAAGATAAAAAACACTATACATTTAATTACGATTTGATGAAAGAAATCAATGGCGGGAAACAACATAAAGACGTGTGGATTGGTTCGTTAACAAAACAAAGTGAGAAAAAATATGGTAAACATCCGACGCAAAAGCCAGAATATCTATTAGAAAAAATAATATTAGCATCTACAAATGAAGGGGATAAAATTTTAGATCCTTTTAGTGGCTCTGGAACTACAGGTGCTGTTGCTATTAGATTAAAACGAAAATATATTGGAATTGAGAAAGATAAAACTTTTTATGAAAATTCAATAAACAGATTAAAAGGAGAAGAGAATAGATGAAAAAGAATTTTAATGAATGGTTAGAAACTTTTAAAGAAAGCATTGCTGATTATAAATACTACATTTCTTTTGAAAATGTATATGGCAATACTGAGGAATATAAAAATGAACTAGATTTATTAAATAATCTTGTTGGATCGAAAAATATTGAAAACGAATTTGTTAAATTAATTGAAGAGCACCCAAATGCTATCAAGGCGATACCAATATTATTAGCAATTAGAGAGAAAAAAATATACTGTCAAAAGAACCTTAATGGTATAAATTATGATTTCGATAATTTTGTATGTTCAAAAGAACAATATTGTTATTTTATGAAAGAAACAGGGCTATTTGATTTATTATCGAATCGGATAACAAACAATTTGTATGATTATGTTTTGGGTGTTAATGCTGGCTTAGATTCTAATGCAAGAAAAAATCGTGGAGGGCATTTGATGGAGGACTTAGTAGAGTCGTTTTTGGTAAAAGCGAATGTCGAATATAGCAAAGAAATGTGGAGTGATGAAATCGAGGATAAATGCGGTTTGAACTTATCGGTAATCACAAATAATGGTGAAGCACATAAAAGATTTGATTTTGTTGTAAAAGGCAAAAATACTGTTTATGGAATAGAATGTAATTTTTATTCAAGTGGTGGTTCAAAATTAAATGAAACTGCCAGGTCTTACAAAATGATAGCTGAAGAATCTAAAACGATTGATTCATGGAAGTTTATTTGGATTACTGATGGTAAAGGATGGAATTCAGCGAGAAACAACTTAAAAGAAACATTCGACATACTTGTTGATTTATATAACATAAATGATTTAGAAAATAATGTTTTAGAAGATATTTTGAAGTAAATTACAATATTACTTTATTAAAAACAAATAGTTTTTTCTTTTAAAAAGCAGGTCTTATGTATTAAAATAAATAAGTGATAAAAAGGAGAAGGTTATGATAAATTGTACAGAAATTAAGCCTGGTCAATGTTTTACTTGGGAAAATGAATTATATCAATGCATAGACATCGCATTGAATAAGACAGCAATGGCTAAGATGAAAGTTAAAGTTAAAGTTAAAGTTCCTAGAACTGGTGTTGTAAAAGAATTAAGCTTAATCAGTGGTGATAAAGTTGGAGAAGCTTTCATTGATAAGAGATCAATGCAATATCTATATGATGATGGGACTAGTGCAGTATTTATGGATGGCGAAACTTATGAACAAATCGAAATCCCTAAGGAAAGACTAGAATGGGAAATGAACTTCCTAACTCCAAATCTAGATGTAAATGTCTTAGTATATGAAGGAAATGAAATCCTAGGTATCAATTTACCAGATAAAGTTGAATTAGAATTAACTGAATGTGAACCAGCTGTTAAAGGCGATACAGCTACAAATGCTTTAAAGAATGCAGTATGTGAAACTGGTTTACAAGTTAAAGTGCCAATGTTTATTGAAAATGGTGAAAGAATCATCGTTTCTACAGCAGATGGCAAATATTCAAGTAGAGCATAATTAAAATAGAGTTCCATTGGAACTCTATTTTAATTCAAGATGTTTTGTTGCTTTTTTGATAGCTTCGAAGCTTTCTTTAGATAGATCATGTTCTATCAAACAAGAATCTTCATAAGCTATTTTTTCTTTAACACCGAAGTGCATCAATAGCTTTGCGATATATTCATGTCTTTCATACATTTCAAGAGCTATCTTTTCGCCTTGATTAGTTAAGACAATATCGTATCCTTCCATTTTTACATAATTGTCTTTTTGTAATTGTTTTAAGGCAATAGATACTGTAGGTCTAGAAAAGCCTAAATAGTTTACGACATCAATAGCTTTAACATTTTCTTTTTTTAAAGAAAGAATGTATATAGCTTCTAAATAATTTTGATTTGTTTCATTTTTCTTCATGAATTAATTTTAACACATCTAATTAGAAGCATCTTGTAAGACACAGTTAATCTTTAGACTTGAATTATTTCTGACAACATCTAAAGTAACAGTATCGCCAACATTATAATCATCTAATAATTTCGCAAGTTGAGAGAAATCTGTTAATTCAACACCATCAAGTGCCTTGATGATATCTCCTGCTTGCAAGCCAGCTTTTGCAGCAGCGCCATTTTCCATAACATCAGAGATTACTAGACCTTCAATACCATAATATTCGTTGTAATCAGAAGTATAGATTGAAACACCTAGTGTTGGACGATTCTTAACATAGCCATTTTCAAGAAGATCATCTGTTATTTTCTTAACTGTATTAGCAGGGATGGCATAACCGATACCTTCAATTGTTGCGGTATTTGAATATAAAGCAGACGAAGATGATTTAGCATTTACAATACCTACAAGATTACCATTTAAATCAAATAGACCACCACCTGAGTTACCATTATTGATTTCTGCATTTGTAAGAATTAAAGTCATTGTATATTTATCAATAGTAACTTCTCTGTTTAAAGCTGAGATAATACCATTTGATGATGCAGTACCTTTACCTAAACCATTACCGATAGCAACAACTTCCTGTCCTAATTTCAAAGTATCAGAATCAACAAGCAATGCATAATCTAAATCAGTAGCATCAATTTTTAATAAAGCTAAATCTGTTTTAGAATCTTCACCGATAATTTGTGCTTCATAGGTTTCACCGTTTTGTAGTGAAACAGAAACTTTCTTTGCCTCTTTTACAACATGCCGGTTAGTTACAATATAACCATCACTAGAAATGATGACGCCTGAACCTAAGTTCGTAGCTTCTGAAGTTGTAGTTCCACCAAAGAAATAATAAGATGTTACTTCTGATTGTGATGTGATTTCAACAACACTATCAAGTGCTTTTTCAATCGCATTGACATAAGTTCCAGAATTTTCATTTGTATAAAGAACTTGTTCAGTTACGCTATCTTGAGTTTTTACAACATTATCTTCTTTTTCAACGATTTCATTTTGATATTTGTTTAATTCCAAGATGCCATAAGTACCGATTGAACCTCCTAAAAGGGCAACCAGGAAAATGATTAATATAGTTTTGAAGTTTATTTTCATATTTTTAACCTCCACATTTTTCATTATAGTTACCTTAAGTGAAATTAAACTGAATTATTTAAGATTACCAATAATTTTATTGGCAATCCTAATTCCATCCAGACTACAAGACATAATGCCTCCACCATACCCAGCACCTTCACCTGCAGGATATAGGCCTTTTGTATTAATTGATTCAAAATTAAGATCTCTGTTTATTCTTATTGGACAACTGCTTCTGGTTTCAGGCCCAACCATGATGCCTTGTTCAATAAAGCCTTCAATTTTAGTATCAAAATATCTTAAAGCTTTTTTGAAATATTCATTATCAACAGGATTAAAGAAATTATTAAAATCATAAAGGGCTGTACCTAGAGGATAAGTTGATTCAAAGATTAATGGTGTTAGCGAATTATTTAAATAATCTTTGATATTACAAGCTAATGCTTTATAAGAATCAGATATCTTATAAGCTTTTTCTTCATATTCTTTTAGATATTCATAGCCGCCTAATGGACCACTCGGAAATTCTTTTGTGCTTACCTGAACTAATAAAGCTGAATTGGCATATTTAGAATCTCTTTTTGAATAAGACATTCCGTTTGTCACAATACGATTAAAATCAGAACTTGCAGGTATTACTAAACCACCAGGACACATACAGAAGGAATAGACAGCTTTTTCATCTTTATATCTTAAGAAATATTCACTGGCTTCTTTAATATCTGCTCCCTTAATCTGATTTTTATCAATTAATGATTGAGGATGTTCAACTCTAAATCCAATCGCAATATCTTTAGGCGAAATATCAACGCCCTGTAAATATAAATTCTTAATTGTCTTATAGGCACTATGTCCTACACCAAGAATACATATTGAACTGTAATATTTATTCTTATTAGTTTTTATGCCAATTACTTTCTTGTTTTCTAGTAACAGTTCTTCTAATTCTTCTTCAAAATGAAATTTAGCGCCTTTATTAATCAGATAATCAGTAATATTCATTATTATCTTTCTTATTTCATCAGTTCCAATGTGGGCATGAGGTATATATTTGATATTTTCTTTAGCCCCAAATTTTATAAAGACATCTAAAATATATTCCACAAAAGGATCTTTGATTCTCGTTGTAAGTTTAGCATCTGAAAATGTACCTGCACCGCCTTCACCAAATTGTACATTACTGTCTGGATTTAAGATACCTTTTTCAAAGAATAATTCAACATCTTTTACTCTGTCATTTATTCTTTTGCCTTTTTCAATAATGATTGGTTTTAATCCTGCTTCTAATAAACGATAAGCACTGAAAATGCCACTTGGTCCATAGCCAACAATGATTGGTCTAATATCTGATTTTATTTTTATAGCTTCAAGATTTGGCTTTTCATATTTAGAAACATTTTTTAGATGTAAATATTTCTTTTCATCTTTAACTTGTGCTAGTACCTGATATTTATAGATAGCATCTTTTCTAGCATCTAAAGATTTCTTATAAATCTGATAATTTAAAAGTTCATTATCTTTAATATGTAATTTATTTAAGATAAGTTTTTTTAATATTGATTCATCTTCATCGATTTTTAATTTTATTTCACTTATTAATAGCATCAATATCATTATACATTTTTAAGTTATAATTAAGACATGACAACAAATACAAGAAATGTTTCACGCCGTTACGCTAAAAGAGAATTCTTTACTGTCGGTTTAGTTTTAATTATCTATTGTCTTTTAGCTTTGTATTTTCCATTAGTAATAAATGAATTATTATCATATATTGATTTATCTGTTTATTTTCCTATCTTAGCTGATTTTGATTTAAAAACGCTTTGTCCAATAATATTATTAATAATCGGGACAGTTTTGCCGTTTTTCTTTTTAAGAATTGCTAGCAAGAAAAAATTCAGTGATTTTAATCGCAAGAATAGAATTAGTATTATTGAACATTTCACAAATTTTATTGTCTTTTTTGTGGTAAGTTTTGGCTTCATGTTTGCGACAATGATGATTTCTCAACGTTTAAATGTCAATGGACAATTAGTTTCTAGTATTGGCATAACTTTTAATAATAAGTATATGTCTAATATTATTTATATTATTTCTTTTATTATCATCACTCCTATTTTAGAGGAATATGCTTTTAGAGGAGTTTTATTAAGTTGTCTAAGTCGCTATGGGAAATATTTTGCGGTAGTCGCAAGTTCGCTTATCTATATGCTGGCACATGGCTCATTTGTGGAGATGCTGCCTAGTTTTTTCATGGGCTTAATATTATCTAAAAAAGCCCTTTATTATAAATCAATTAAGCCAGTCATCGTCATGCATATATTGTTTAATCTGGCTTTATATAGCCTTATTATGATACCTGAAAGCTATAATGCCTATATGATATATGGGCTAGTATTTGTGTTTGTTTTAGCGATAATACTTGTTGCCACTAGAACTTATAGAGGCATTGAAGTTAAAAAGTCTTATAAGAATAGTAAAGTTGGTTTCTTATTTTTATTCACGCCATCGATTGTTTTAGCGATTTTGTTATTTATTGCTCATTCAGCATTATTATTAATTCTATAAATAATAAAAGCGCATAAGCGCTTAATTTTTTAAATGGCAGGGGTGGTAGGAATTGAACCCACACTAGCGGTTTTGGAGACCGATGTACTACCACTATACGACACCCCTAAATGCTTATTTATAATAACATATTTAAAAAATCATTAAAAGGCATAATCACAAAAAATAGATTATAATGATATAGAATGAAAAAAGAATATATCACCATACCAAATATTATTACATCTATTCGCTTATTAGGAGCCATTATCTTAATATTCTTAAAACCGCTGTCTATTCCTTTTTATATTGTTTATGCGATTTGTGGAGCATCAGATGCAGTTGATGGCTTTGCAGCTAGAAAATTAGGAGGCGTAACTGAATTTGGTTCAAAATTAGATAGCGTTTCTGATTTAGCTTTCTTTGGCATCTCATTATTTAAATTATTACCTATCTTATATGAGATATTACCTAAAATGATATGGAACTTTGTGGCAGTTGTCTTAGTCGCAAGAATCATTTTCTATATCATTAATTACATTCACAAGAAAGAATTGTTGGCATCACATTCATATTTAAATAAAGCGACTACGGTGATGTTGTTCTTTTTACCATTTTTAATCAATACTTTTTTAATTGAATCATATGCATGGATGCTTATTGGCATTGCCTTAGTTTCTGTAGTATATGAGTTTACTTTTAGTTTATATCGAACATTCTATAAGAAGAAAAAATGAAACAAAAAGAAATAGTAAAAGAATTATTTAAGAATCAAGATCTTGCCTATAAAGACTTTACCAGTAATCTCACTCCAACAATCAAGAAAGAAACAATGATTGGAGTAAGACTCCCCGTCATTAAAAAAATGGCTAAAGAGATTGGTTATGATGAAGTTTTTTTAAGAAGACTTCCTCATGATTATTATGAAGAGAATCATCTTCATTCTTTTATTATTAATAATATTAAAGATTATGATTTGGTGATAAAAGAAATCAATGAATTTTTACCATATATTGATAATTGGGCAGTATGTGATTCATTGAAAGTTAATATTTTTAAGAAAAATAAAGACAAATTAATTAAAGATATTAAAAAATGGCTTAAGTCTAAACATCCATATTCGATTCGTTTAGGTGTTTCTTTCTTGATGGCTTATTATCTAGGTTATGATTTAAAAGAAGATTATTTAGATTTAGTAGGCAAGATTAAATCAGAAGAATATTATGTGAATATGATGAGGGCGTGGTATTTTGCCACGGCACTAGCCAAGAATTATGATGTAACCTTAAAATATCTGAAAAATCACAAAATAGATGATTGGACCTTAAAAAAGACCATTTCTAAAGTTCATGATAGTTACAGAGTAAGTGATGAACATAAGAAAGAAATAGATAAGGAACTTAAAAAGAAGTAGTACATTTATTAAAAATAAGTGTTTGATATTATAATTATGATAATGCCAGGGGGTAATAGTATGTTGAGTGATATTGAAATAGCACAAGCCTGTGAAAAGAAAAAGATTACAGAAATAGCTAAATTAGCTAATGTTCCAGAAGAATATCTAGAACTTTATGGAAATTATAAAGCTAAGGTAGACTATAAACTATTAAATGATTTAAAAGATAAGAAGGATGGCAAATTAATCCTTGTGACAGCGATTAATCCAACTCCTGCAGGTGAGGGTAAGACAACAACTTCTTGTGGCTTAGCTGATGGTTTAAGAAAGATAGGCAAGAATTCTATTTTAGCTTTAAGAGAACCTTCTTTAGGACCAGTATTTGGTGTTAAAGGTGGTGCTGCTGGTGGTGGTTATGCACAAGTTGTACCTATGGAAGATATCAACCTTCATTTTACTGGTGACTTCCACGCAATTGGTGCTGCCAACAACTTATTAGCAGCAATGTTAGATAATCATATCCATCAAGGCAATGCCTTAAATATTGATACTAGAAGAATAATATGGCGTAGAGCTGTCGATATGAATGATCGCCAACTTAGAAATATTGTAGATGGATTAGGTGTAAGAGGTGATGGTGTACCAAGACAAGATGGTTTTGATATTACAGTTGCTTCAGAAGTAATGGCTGTTTTGTGTCTAGCTAGTGATATTAATGATTTAAAGAAGAGATGTGCATCAATCGTTGTTGCCTATGATTATGATAATAAACCAATAACAGCAGGTGACTTAAAGGCTCAAGGCGCAATGGCTGCCTTACTAAAAGATGCCTTAAAACCAAATCTTGTACAGACATTAGAAGGAACACCAACCTTTATTCATGGTGGGCCATTCGCTAATATCGCTCATGGCTGTAACTCAGTTACTGCTACAAAATTAGCTTTGAAACTTGGTGATTACGCTGTTACAGAGGCAGGTTTTGGTGCTGATTTAGGTGCAGAAAAATTCTTGGATATTAAGTGTCGTATGGCTAATTTAAAACCAAGTGCTGTTGTCATTGTCGCTACAGTTAGAGCTTTAAAATACAATGGCGGTGTCTTAAAGAATGACTTGGCAAAAGAAAATCTTGAAGCACTTGAAAAAGGCTTACCAAATCTATTACAACATGTTGATAATATCAAAAATGTTTATAAACTTCCTTGCGTTGTCGCAATCAATGCTTTCCCAACTGATAGTGAAGCAGAACTTAAATTAATTGAAAATAAATGTAAAGAATTAGGTGTCAATGTGGCGCTTAGCGAAGTTTGGGCAAAAGGTGGAGAAGGTGGTGTAGCCTTAGCTAATGAAGTAGTTAAACTTTGTGAACAAGAAAATGATTTCACATTTGCTTATGATGTGAATGATCCAATTGAAAAGAAACTTGAAGATATTTGTAAGAAGATTTATCACGCTGATGGTGTAAATCTAGTTGGTAGTGCTGTTAAACAACTTCAACAATTAAAAGATAATAATTTTGATAAATTGCCAATCTGTATGGCAAAGACACAGTACAGTTTCTCTGATGATCCTAATTTATTAGGTGCACCAAAGAATTTTACTGTTAATGTCAGAAACTTAAAGATAAGTGCTGGCGCTGGCTTTATTGTTGCCCTGACTGGTGAAATCATGACTATGCCAGGACTTCCAAAAGTTCCAGCTGCCGAAAAGATTGATGTAGATGAAAATGGAGTTATTACGGGGCTATTCTAATGGATAACTTAAGTCTAAAAGAATTTTCTTTACTAACAGCTTCTAAAGAACCTACACCAGGCGGAGGTGGTGTTTGTGCTTCCATAGGTGCCTTAGCTGCTTCACTTGGTGAGATGGTTACTAATTTAACGATTGGTAAAGCTAAATATTTAATGTATACTGATGATCTTGAAGACATCAGAAAAGAATTGGATTTAATCAGATTCAATCTTTTAGCTTGCATTAATGGTGATAGAGATGCGTTTATTCCTTTAGCTAAAGCTTATGCAATGCCTAAAGACAGTCCAGGATATAAAGAAGAATTAGAAAGATGTTTAAAAGTAGCTGCTGATTCACCAATGCTGATTCTAAAATATTGCACAAGAATTATTGAATTAGATGAAAAGCTCGCATTTATGGGTTCTAAACTATCTGTATCTGATGCAGCAACAAGCGTAATGCTTGCTCATGGCACATTATATGGTGCATATGTAAATGTATTAGTTAATACAAGATTAATGAATGATAAAGAATATGCTTCAAATATGGAAAAGGAAGCAGGTTCTTTATTAGATAAATATTCAAAAAAAGCATTGAAGGTTTATGATGATATCTGTAAGAGGCTAACTAATGGCTAATCTATTAAAAGGAAAAGATGTTGCTTCTAATATTGTTTATAGAAGTAAACAAGAAGTAAATAGATTAAATGGGCTAGGAATCAAGCCTTGTTTAGCCATCTTTAGAGTAGGTGAAAAAAGTGAAGACCTCTCTTATGAAAGAGGAATTGATAAAAGATCTTCAGAAGTAGGAATTGAAGTTAAAAAATATTTATTTCCTGTTGATGTATCAGAAAATGATTTTTATAAAGCTCTAGATGAAGCAAATGAAGATGCAAATATTCATGGCATCTTAATCTTTAGACCTTTGCCAAAAAGATTTGATGATCAAAAATTAAGAAATTATATTAATCCTGGTAAGGATGTTGATGGCTGTGGTGATATGTCTTTAGCTGGCGTATTTACTAATACGGAACTTGGTTTTGCGCCATGTACTGCTAGGGCAGCCATTGAAATATTAGATTATTATAATATCGATGTTACAGGCAAAAATATTGTAGTCTTAGGCAGATCACTTGTAATAGGCAAACCTGTTTCAATGTTGTTGCTTAATAAAAATGCGACAGTTACAATCTGTCATACAAAAACAAGAGATGTTGAAAATATTGCCAAGAAAGCAGATATCTTAATCTGTGCAACAGGACAGATGGAATCAGTTAATAGTAAATTTGTCAGTCCTAAACAAACAATAATTGATGTTGGCGTTTCATTTAACGAAATAAAGAATAAATTATGTGGTGATGTGTTATTTGAAGATGTTGAAAATATAGTCGAAAACATCACGCCAGTTCCAGGAGGAGTAGGCTCAGTTACAACTTCTGTCTTGATTGAAAATGTTGTAAGAGCTGCAAAAAGAAGTTATGAATAAAAAAGATGTATTTTTAAAAGCCTTTTTAGCAGGCATCATGATTGGCATAGGCGGAACTGTTTATCTAATGGTAGGCGGTATTATAGGCGCATTATTATTTGCCGTTGGGCTATTCGCAATATGCACATTAGATTATTATCTATTTACTGGTAAAGTTTGTTACTCTTTAGAAAATGATGGTGAATATATTTTTAATCTTTCATTTATTTGGCTAGGTAATATCTTCGGTGCTTATTTTGTATCTTTAATTGAACATTTCACAAGACAATATAAAGTATTAAATGAAGTTGCTACTTTGGTAGTCAACAATAAATTAAATGACAATTTATTATCAATCTTCTTCCTAGCTTTCTTATGTAATATACTCATCTATTTAGCAGTAGAAGAATATAAAAGTAATAAACATGAATTAGGAAAATATTTAGGTATTATTTTTGGTGTAGTTGTATTTATTGTATGTGGCTTTGAACATTGTGTTGCGAATATGTATTATTTCTCAATTGCTGATGCTTGGAGCTTTAAGGCATTGTTATATATATTAGTAATGACTTTAGGCAACGCCTGTGGTGGCTTATTTATTCCGCTTATTAAAAAATTTATTAAAGAAAAATAAAAAATGAACTATCCGATTGGATAGTTCATTGGTAATTTAAATCTGTGTACGGTCGACCCCACCCTTTAAATTAGTGTACGGTCTTAGAACTTGGTTTATATCCAGGTTCTTTTTATTATGTCCTTAAGGATGGTAATAAATATGAATGATGATTTTAAGCCCATTATGGGATGTGATTTAAAGATGAAGGATGTTGAGTATATAAAAGATGTTAAAAAGAATAATACCACTTATTACTATGTAAAACTTAAAAATAATGGAGCTAGGTGTAAATACTGTGGAAAGTATGTAGCTAAAGTAGATTCCTATAGAGTTAAAACTATTCCTCATAGTAAAAATATAATTATTAAATATAAAGCTCGAAGATTTATCTGTGAATGTAATAAGACTTTCTATGAAGAAGATCCATTTAAATCTAAAGATTATATGTTGTCGGATAATGCTGTTGATTATATTCTTAATGAGATTAAAAGATATAATCATAACTTCACAGAAATAGCTCAAAGTTTAAATGTATCAGTAACTAAGGTAATAGATGTCTTTGATTCCTATATCCAAGTAGAAAGAAAAAAACTTAGAGAAGTTATATCAATTGATGAGTTCTACTTCTCTAAGTATTCAAGAAGTAAATTTGCTTTCATGATTCTAGGCCTTAATGGCGAAGTATTGGACGTACTTGATTCAAGAAAGAAAAATGTGCTTCTAGATTACTTTAAGTATATACCACTAATAGAAAGAAGAAGAGTTAAATATGTTACGATGGATATGAATAGTGTCTATAAAACGGTTATATATAGACGTTTTAAGAATGTCACTATATGTATAGATTCCTTTCATGTCGTTCAATTATTAAATACTCACTTAGACTCTATAAGAAAAAGAATAATGAGAGAATATGATTCAAATAAGAATAGTGATGAGTACTATCTTTTAAAACACAAGAATTATCTATTATTTAAGAATCTAAATGATATTAAGACAGAAAGAGAGAATAACTTTCATTATGGTGTAGTAATGTCGGAGTCAGAACTATTAGATGAGCTTCTTAAAATAAATGAAGAATTAACTGAAGCTTATTACTTAAAAGAAGACTACTTGGCTTTTAATGATCTATTTAGACTTAAAACTAGAGAAGAATTAAAAATTATATTAGATAACTATATAAATGACTGTTTATTATCAGGTATATCAGAATTTAATAATTTCGCTAATACCTTAAGTAACTGGAAAGAAGAGATACTTAATTCATTTATTGAATACGAAGGTAAAAGACTATCCAATGGGAGAATTGAGAATAAGAATAAATATGTAAAGAAGATTAAAGACATAGCTAATGGCTATGCCAACTTTAAAAGATTTAGAAATAGAATTATGTATTCAGAGAACCTATATGAAAAACCTTTATTAGAAAAATCAACTAAAAGAATAAAAAGATATATGCCTAAAAGAGGTCCATATAAAAAGGCCAAATCTTAATC
>CAMKTV010000027.1 GCA_946415785.1 uncultured Solobacterium sp. | reverse complement strand
TGAGTGATATTAAGAAAAAACCAATAATTTTAGACGGTGATCCTGGCCATGATGATGCGATAGCCTTTGTGTTGGCTGCAGCTTATAAGGATTATTTTGATATAAAAGCAATTACAGCAGTTGGTGGCAATCAGACATTGGCTAAAACAACATTAAACTATCGTAAAATTGCAACTTTACTTGGACTTACAGATATTCCTATCGCAAAAGGAAGAGAAGTGCCAATGCAGGCCGATTTAGTAATTGCACCAAATTATCATGGTGAAAGTGGACTTGATGGTCCTAAACTTCCAGATCCTGAAGTAGAATTATCAGATTTAACGGCTGTTGAATTGATGGCTAAAGTATTAAGAGAATCTGATGAAAAAGTAATAATTATTGCGACTGGTCCTCAAACTAATGTCGCTTCATTATTGTTAGCTCATCCTGAATTAAAAGAAAAGATTGAATGTGTTTCAATAATGGGTGGAGGTCTAGTACATGGTAACTGGACAAGTGCTGCAGAATTTAATATTATCGTTGATCCTGAATCTTGTGATATTGAATTTAGAAGCGGTGTTCCTGTACTTATGGCAGGGCTAGATGTAACAGAAAAGGCCATGATTTTCCCTGATGAATGGGAAGTATTAAGAGGCAAGAATAAAGTAGCTGATATCGTTGCGAAATGGTGTGATTTCTTCTTTATTCATCTTCATGAACTTGGCTGGCCTGGTGCTACAATGCATGACCCAGTATCAGTTATGGCTTTAGCTCATCCTGAGATATTTGTAATGAAAGATTATTATGTACAATGTGATACAAAAGGTGAATATACAAGAGGCGCTACAGTTCCTGATTATTATGGCTTATTAGGTCAAAAACCTAATGTAAGAGTAATACTGGATGTAGATCGAGAGTTATTCGCTAAATATCTAATTAAAGCTTGTCTAAGCTTTGGAAAGGAAGACTAATGATGACTAATAGACCTGTTTGGATTGATACTGATACTGGTGTTGATGATGCGTTTGCCTTAGTTAGTGCTTTTAAACTCCCTAATATTGAAGTAGTAGGTGTTTCAGCCTGTGCTGGTAATGTTGAACTTGAAAAGACTTTTAAGAATGCCAGAAATGTGTTGTCATTATGTGGCAAAGAAGATATTAAGGTATATAAGGGTTCAGAAAAACCATTAGTAGTAGAACTTCATACCGCAAAACATGTTCATGGAGAAGATGGTTTAGGTGGAATTGAAATACCTCAATCTAACGCTAAAGTAGAAGAAGAAAGTGCTTTTGATGCATTATATAAAAAGGCTAAAGAATTAAATGGTGAACTAACAATAGTTGCGATTGGTCCTTTAACCAATATTGCCATTACATTATTTAAATATCCTGATTTAGTTAAATATGTAAAAGAATTAGTAATCATGGGTGGTTCAATTGCAGTTGGTGGTAATACTACAATAGCTGCAGAATTTAATATCTATGTTGATCCTCATGCTGCTCAAACAATTTTTAAATCAGGAATGAAGATTACATTATTCCCACTTGATGTCACAATGAAGACCGTCTTAAATCGTGAAGAAATTGATTCTTTAAAAGATGTATACAATAAAGTTGCACAGTTCTTATACAAAGCTAGTGCTATTCCAATGTCTTTATATGAACGCTTAGGGCTTGGATATAAAATGTGTCTGCATGATACTTGTCCATTATTATATTTAAGTGATCCTACTTTATTTAAGGGTCGTGAAGCAGGTGTCTATGTTGAAACACAATCTGAAATATCATTAGGCAGAACTTTATCAGATCTGTATGTTCATCGTGATGAATTATTTGATAAGAATGCTTTAGTAATGATTGATGTAGATAGAGATAGAGTCGCAAAACTTGTGATTGATACTTTTAAAGCCTATTAAGGAGAAAAATATGACAAGAAAAGTAATTTTAGATGTTGATACTGGTTCTGATGATGCGGTTGCGATAATGTTGGCAGCACTTCATCCAGAAATTGATTTAGTCGCTGTATGCACAGTAAAAGGCAATCAGCCTTTAGCTAATACAACTGAAAATACTAAAAGAGTTTTAGATTTATTAAAATCTGATGTGCCTTTGTATAAAGGATGCGACAGGCCATTTGTAAGAGAAGTATGTCCTTGGCGCATTGCATTTGAAGATAGAGCAACTATCGTAGATGAAGAAGGCAAGGAACATTTCATACACGAAGATTTCGTCATGCTTCCAAAATCAAACCGTAAGGAAGAAGAAATGCCAGCACCATTATTCTATGTTGATTATTTAAGCAAAGCTAAAGAGAAAGTATCAGTTGTAATGGTAGGACCTTTAACTAATTTGGCAGTTGCCTTAGCAATTAATCCTGATATTATCAACAACATTGAAGAATTAGTGATAATGGGTGGTGCTGATGATGAAGCTAATGCGACAAGTTCTGCCGAATTTAATTTCTTCAATGATCCAGAATCTGCTCAAAAAGTTTTCCAAAGCGGTATTAAGAAAATCACTTTATGTCCATTGGATGTTACTCATAAGACAATGGTTACAAAAGATGACTGTAGAAGATTTGAAGAAATCAATACTCCTGCTGCTTTATTCGCATCAAAAATGTGTGAAAAAAGAATTGAAGTTCACACCCAAAGACAACCTTTAACATTGCCTGATTCTTGTGCCTTACATGATCCACTTTGTATCGCTTATTTAATTGATCCTAGTGTATTGACTGATGTAAGATATCTTCATTTAGATATTTCTTTAGAAGGCTTAACTGATGGTGCAACAATTATTGATCATCGCTATTTCCAGGATAATCGAAATGTACATATTGCTTATGATGGAGATAGAAAGAAATTTGTTGATATCATGTGTGAAGCGTTTAAACTTAATAATTAATTATTTTAATGTGATTTTATGATGAATAATAAAGAAAAGAAATTTTATATAATAATCTTTGTAGTAGTTATAGTTTATATTATTGCGACATTTTTCTTAGATGTTGATCCATTATCAAAAAGAATAACCACAGTCACAGCTTTAATCTCAGCCGTTGCATTCTGGCTACAATTCAAGAGAGCAGAGCGTCTAAATGAATCAAGTTATATTATGAATCTTAACAATCAATTCATTTCAAATAAAGACATGACTTTAGTTGAGCATGAACTTGAGCTTTATTACAATCAATATGAAGCAATGATTAATGATAAATCTAATCCAGATTTAAACGTAGTTTCAAAGTTAACACTAGGGATTAGCCAATCTAGAACAAGTGAACAGTGTCAAAAATTAATAAATTATCTAGTTTATTTAGAGGCATTAGCAGCTCTAGTTGAGCGTCAAGTAATTCACTTAGATGTAATTGATAATTTGTTTTCTTACAGATTCTTTTTAGCAGTAAATAATCCAATAGTGCAAGAGAATGAACTTTTACCGTATTCTGATTTTTATCAAGGTATTTTTAAACTTAGTGAATACTGGGTGAAAGACCATCAAAAAAGAAAGATACCAATTCCAATGGATTATTTTAGACTTACTAAAAACAATCTTGAATCTTTAAAAAACAAAAGACCAATCGCAAAATTAGAAGTTTCAAATGCTAGTAGCATGGATAAAAAAATAGAAATTGCTAAATGCATTTATAAGACAGATGAATATATTTATCCAGAAGCTTTTGGTGAAGACCAAAATTTGGCAACAAAAGCTATTGCAAGAATAATCGGAATGGATGATTCCTTAATGGATTATAGAAATCTTATTGTTGCTAGATACAATGGAGAAGTGTGTGGTGTATGTATAATTAATGATGGAAGCGGAAAATGGGATGTAAAATCTATAGAAAAAAGAATTGGTTTTGATTTATTAACTGAGAGTTTAAAGGACGGATTCTATTATGTATCTAATGAATATTTTTCTAAACAAATAAATGTTGAAGATAATATGATAGAGCTTGTAGCATGCTGTGTTGATGAAGGATTTAGGAGGAAAAATGTAGCGAATAAGATGCTTGATTATATTGTTAATCAATTCCATGATAAACCTATTCGTTTGACAGTCTTAAAGAATAATGATGCAGCAATTGAATTATATAAAAAACATAAGTTTAAAACTGTCGAGTCTGATATAGATGGCTTCGCTCCTGCAGGACTAAAAAAACCAAAATGTAATGTTATGATTAGAGAACCAAAAAACTAGATTATTTTTATTTTTCATTCAAGCTCCTACCTTTATACTTTTGATTACAGAATGTTAATTTGTATAAATTAAATCCAAAAAGTTGTAATAAGTGATAAAGCGCACATGATTTAACAAATATTATATGAGTTTTATTGAATATACTAAATTTTAGAGTATATGAAAAGACGGAGATTCAAAAAGTCAAATAAATGGCCTATTATTAGACTGTTATTATTTACACGTTTTTCTATAATTTATAAAATATAAGTGTGTATATTATTATCCGTAAGGGTGAGGTTTTAATATGAAATTTAGAAAAATTGTTTGCACTTTACTTACTGCAATATTAGTTATTACTATGTGTCCAACATTAACAAAGATTATACATGCAGATACATATACATGGACTGATGATGCTAATGGGCTTATTTTTACTTACGAAGACAAAACGGATGGTAGTGTTGTCATTACTAAAATTGAATCTGCTGACCCAAATGCTGAAGCTGCTAGTTTGGACCTTATATTGCCAGATACAATTGATGGTAAAAAGTAACTGAGATTGATTATCAAAGCGTTAAAGTTGCTTCACTTTATAAGAGCGTTACATTTAATAAATATATAACAGCTGTTCCATATCACTGGGGCAGTTTAAGTAATATAACAAGTCTAACTTTCCCTGAAGACAGTGAATGCGTAGCTTTAGCTAACGAAGCTTTTTATGGCGCTTCAAAACTTGAAACTGTTGTTTTAGGAAATGGTCTAACAACAATAGCTGACAGTGTTTTTGTAAACTGTGCAAAACTTAGTTCAGTAACTTTTGGAAATAACCTTGTAACAATAGGTGATAAGGCGTTCCAAGGCACAAAAGTTAGTAACATTACTATTCCAGATTCTGTAACTTCTATTGGAAAAGAAGCATTTTATAGCTGTACCTCACTTACAAATCTTACCCTAGGATCAGGACTTACAAATATAGGTGAGAGTGCGTTTCGTAGAATTGCCATATCTGAACTTGTATTACCAGATTCTTTAACTACATTAGGCAAAGATGCATTTAGAGACATTGGCAATCTTACATCTATTACATGGCCACAAGGCAACTTGATGTTTAATACAGTTGATGGATTCTATGGCTGTAGTGCACTTTTAGATGATGTGCTTTCAAACATTCCTTCAACAGTTACGACAATTGCTGATTATGCATTTTCTAATTGTCATTTTAAAGAAGTAACGATTCCTCAATCTGTAGAATATGTAGGAAAATATGCTTTTGCGGCTAACTCATATCTAGAAAGTATCGTTATAAAAGAAAGCAATGCTCCACTTACAATTGATGAATATGCATTTAAAGACGCTACAAAATTAGTAGGTAAAAGTATAGTTCTTCCACAGCGCGTAAGTGTTCTTAAAGATAATGCTTTTGGCTTTGGATATAACACTTCTAATGTCTTTACAATCTATAACAAGAACATTGTAATCGAAGGGGATCCATGGGGACAAACTCGCCGGACTACAATAAAGTATCCTAGTGATTTGACATCGGAAACATCTTCTAGTTTTATTGATTATAAAGACAATGCAGCTACTGTCCATAGTGATTATCCATTTGTTTTTGAAATATTTGAAACTAATCCAACTTATACAGTTAGTGGAACAATACCTCTAGGAGCCACTTTAACTGCAAATGTAAATGGCACAATTTCTAATCCTTTTCTTACAAATGGCAGCTTCTTGTTTGAAGCACCTAAGGGAAGTTATGTATCACTTACTATCAGTTTAGAGAAATATCAAGATAAAGTCTTCATTAAAAAGTCTAGTGAATTTGTAACTGACTGGAATGTTGAAGTTAGTGTTTTAGATATGGTACCTATCAGTACTACTGGTATTCTTGAAATACATACAGAAGGTGAAGGCGCGATTGACAGCAACATTTCAATCTTTGCGTCTGATGGAACTATGGTTTTTAATGGTGTTGCCAGTGGTGGATTATTTGTTTCTCCATATTTACAACAAGGTTCTTATGTTGTAGTAGCAATCGCTAAGAATTCATATATATCAGCAGTTACTTCTTTAGAAAGTCTTGATGAACTAGGTCTAAAAGATTCTGATTATGCAAGAGCTAATGCAACAGTAGTTGCAGGAGAAACTGTAGAAGTAAATCTTAATGTACCAAATATTAGTGTTGGTGATTATTCTTCTTGGGTAGATAGTGTTGGAAGCTTTGTAGATATTGATAGATCTATCGTAACTCTTGGCATGGAATTTTATGGTGAAGTCTATTATAGAATGGCTGATGGAAAATTAGCAGATGAAGTTAGAATTGTTATTCCTGCTGGATTTGATGTTACATCTATTACATCTGAAAGCACTAAATACAATGTTGATGCAGTATATAACTCTGTAACAGGTGTTATAACTTTATCAGGATTAAGTGGAAATGATTCATCTTCTGGTAGCGTATATGTTGGCTTAAGATCTACAAAGACTGGTTCATTCGCAATCGGTGCTTCTGTTGTTTCTGCTGGTGCTAAAGTTCCTGTTGGCAGCAAGAACTTTACAATAGAATCAATCATTTTAAAACTTTCTTCAGAACTTTTGACTTCTAGAGAATTTGGCGTAACCGTTTATGCCCAACCTGAAAAAACAATAAAACTAAAACCTGGAACTGGTGATGAAATAGTTCTTGGTAAAACAAATAAACTTGGATATTTAAGCGTTATTGCTGAGCTTCCTATAGATAGCATAGCAGGTGTTTCATATGGTGTTATCGCAACAGTTAATGATGATACAGGAACATAGTGATGTTTCATATGTATATCTTGTAGAAAAAACAGCATCTATTAAAGATTTCTATTTTATTCACGGTAATCGTCAGTATTATCTAGCACAAAACGGAATAAATAAATCTGGTGGTTTCTATAACTATATTTCAGATGGAAGTGAGGCAAGTAAGAACTGGACATTTGGTGTAAGTTTTGAAAGCCTTACAACTATATCTGGCAATGTTACTGTTTCTATACAAATGGAAGATGGCAGTTTTAGAGATTTAGTATTATCACCAATTAGTTCTACTGTACAAAATGGCAAAATACTAACAGAATATGCAGGAAATATTTATCTTGGCACTGGTGAATACCATGTATTTGATAGTTCTATGATTCCTGCTGGCTTTAATGTTAGTTATGAAAGCGAAGTAATTCCTAAAGAAGAAAGTGAAGAATATGATGAATATTTAAATTCATTAGCTGAAGCAGAATATGTAGACAGGATAACAAAAGCTATAAATATTGTTCATCCTAATGGATGGACTTTAGAAAAGGCTGTTGATTATATAGTGACAACTGGAGATAGTAATTCAATATTTGGCAAACAGTATTATGTAAGTACTAGCACAGATCCAGAAGTAGCAGCAATCTATAACAGTTTGTCTGATGAAAATAAACAGAAAATCATCGCTATGGAAAAAGCTATAGATGATGCTTTAATCGCACTTGCGCAATATTTAGGTGATGAAAAACCACTGTATGAATATTCAAGTTGGGATGAGTATATGTTAGATAACTGGATGGATGTTAGCGAACATACACTAAAAAATAACACGCTACTAATGAAGAAGGGCTCTGGTGGACAGATAGATGTAAGTGAACTTATTGCTCAAGGGTATTCTGTAAGTGGCAATGTTGCATATAAAGTAAATCCAAACAGTGGTGTATATTCATATTTCTACATTAACAAGAATAATAATTCTGCAACTGAATATACACAAAAGAAAAAAGATATTGACCTTGAATTTTGGGATAATCTAAGCGATGCAACTTCTAATGCATCAAATCTTACTGATATAGGCTTAAGTACTTTATCAGGTATTTTCCCTAATAGTAAAGTTGTTGGTGCAGTAGCAAGTCGTGCTGGAACACCATTAGGCTTTATTAATACTGTTGCTTCTTTTGTTGACTTATATAATAGAAGCGAAACTTACGCTAATAATGTAGATGAGGCAGCGAAAATTGAAACTGACAGTATGAATGCTGACCTTAAAATGGAACAAATGCAAAAGCAATGGCTAAAAGGTGAGATTTCTGCAGAATGTTATTATGCAATGTTAGATGAACAACAGGCTTATAGTTTCGCTAAAGATAATGCAAAACTTAGAAACGATATGGTCTTACAAGGCATGGTTTGTGGAGCAGTAAGTGCGGCTGTAGGTGCTATATTATTTGTACCAGCAGCAGGTGAAGCAATAGGCGTAACTGCTATGGCGGAATCGTTTGCGTTCTTAAGTGGTACTGATGCAGCATTAACAGGTGCTTTAGTTGGCGCATTAAGTTATGGTGCAGATCAATGCGTTAAGAAAATAACTGCAGATTATAATACTGATGTTGCCTATAATTTGGCAAGGGCTAAAAATGCTCATATGCGTCGTTTAGATGCTTGTAAACGAAATGATTTCACTGTTGATTATTGGAAAGAAGCAATTAAAGATCCATCTGGCTTTGTATATGAAGCAGTTGAATCTAATAGAATTGAAGGCGCAACCGCAACACTAGTAAACGCAACAAGTGGTTTAAATTTTGATGCTGAGGCTTATGATCAAGTTAATCCAATAATCACTGATGAAGAAGGCAGATATGCCTGGGATGTTCCAAACGGTATTTGGAGAGTAGAAGTTTCTAAAGAAGGTTATGCTAATTCAAGCAGTGCTAATTTGGAAGTACCTCCACCTCGTATGGATGTTAGAATTCCACTTGTTACCAATCAAACTCCTCAAATTGAATCAGTAAATGCTTATTCAGATTATATTGAAATAATCTTTAATCAATACATGAAGATTGGAAATGAATCAGGTATAACTATCAGTGTTAATGGCGTCAATGCTACAAGCTATAATTGGCAAGATCCTAAAGAAAGTCCAAGTGAAGAAATGTATTCTAAGATTGTTAGAATAAATACTCCTGTTGGAATCGAAGTTGGAGATAATTTAGCTATAGAAATAAGTGATGCTAAAAACTATGCAGATATATCGATGGCTTCATCTTATAATACGAACACAGAAGTAACTCATAGACCAAGTCAAATAGCACTTAACTATGAAGATACAGTTACTGTTAAACAGGGTGAAACAAAGAAGATAGTTGTCAGAGTTAAAGATGAAAACGGTAATTACATGAATGGATTAACGGTAAATGCAATAATTGATAATACTTATCTTGCGACTATTGATGAAAGTGGAACAACTGATAGTAATGGTGCTGTTTACCTTTATGCTGATGGACTTCTACCAGGTCTTACAAATGCGACATTTAGTGTTTCAGGTACAACTTTAAGTAAGACAATAAATGTTAATGTTGAAACTGATCCAGTTAGAACTGCACGTCCTGTAGCTTTAATAGGAGATAAATCAATTGGTGAAAGTGCTCCTAAAGAGAATAGCGTTACTGTAAAAGAAGGATCTACTTTAAGTCTATCAACTGCTACAGAAGGAGCTAAGATATATTATGTTAAGGGAGATAGTTCTCCATGTTCTAATTGTGTCTTACAAAGTGAATACACAGAACCTCTAGTAATTAGTGAAGATACTAAGATTACCGTTGTTGCGTATAAGGCTGGACTAGAATATAGTGAAGAACTTGTTATTAATATTACTATAGTTAATAATAACAATTCTAATTCAGGAACTGTTACACCTAGTGAAACTGTTTCAGGCAATACTGGTACGAATAACAATAATACTAGTAAAACTGAAACAACATCTGGTGATCCTGCTTCTAGTGAAGTAGAACCAACAGAACCTTCTAAGAGCGAAACAGAGCCTACTACTCCTTCTAAGGATGAGCCAAAACCTAGCGAAGATACTACAAATAATAAAGGCATTAGCAAACCACTATTAGTTGGAATAATCGCTGGAGTTGTTGCTTTAATTGCGTTTATCTTTATTCTGCTTGGTAAAAGAAGAAAGAAAGAAGATGAATAAGTATTAGTAATATGGGGTGATTAAATCATCCCATTTTATGTGTGTTGGATAAGAATGATTAGAATATTATTTGTCTGTCATGGCAACATATGTC
This sequence comes from uncultured Solobacterium sp., assembly GCA_946415785.1. GTDB lineage: Bacteria > Bacillota_I > Bacilli_A > Erysipelotrichales > Erysipelotrichaceae > Colivicinus. The sequence continues at coordinate 6,015 of CAMKTV010000027.1, read as the reverse complement.
GTAGCCCAATGGCAGAATTCATCATGAAACATATAGTTAAAGAAGAAAATCTATCTTCTAGTTTTGAGATATCTTCTTGTGCTACAAGCGCTGAAGAAATAGGAAATGATATATATCTTCCTGCTAAGAAAGTTTTAGATAAACATAAAATTCCTTATGAATCTAGACAGGCAAGAAGAATAACACAAAAAGATTTTGAATATTATGACTATATTATCGTAATGGATGAGAATAATATAAGATATTTAAGTTATTCTTTTGATGACAAAGACATTGAAAAAGCTAAAATGCTTTTAAGCTTTACAAAAGACAATAGGGATGTTGCCGATCCTTGGTATACTGGAGGCTTTGAAGTTGCCTACAATGATATCTATAAAGGATGTAAGGCGTTACTTGAATATATTAAAAACAATAATAAAATTTAGATTTATAAGTGAACTTAATAGTTCATTTTTTATTAACAAAACTCACAAAGTGCAAGTTTTATGAGTTTTTTATCAAAAAAATTAATATAAAACTCACAAACTGTTAGATATATGAGTTTTCTATGCAAAAAAATTAATATAAAACTCACAAACTATTAAATTTGTGAGTTTTATATAAAATAAAATTTAAAATGTTGATGAGTATTTACTTTAAATATTTAAATCATTTTTATAATAACGATTGTAGTTCTTTAATCATTTCTTCTTTATATTCTTTAGGCGCAAAAGAAACCTTAAATGAATTGATATTCATTTTAATTATGTCTTTATATTCAAAGCCCATTTCATTTATACAATGATCATATTCCTGATCAAGTGTAGTTTTTGCCATGACCATATTATCTGTATTAATGGTTACTGGTATTCCTAATTTAAAGAGATTATATGCAGGATGCATTGGGAATGAAGATCTAGTCTTACATTGAATATTAGATGTAGGACATATTTCTAATGCGATACCTTTTTTAGCAGCTAATCGACATAATTCAGGGTTTTCATATATGTGATGGCCATGTCCTATTCTTAATGCGCCCATTTCTATTGCATCTTTTACAGTGACCCAATCTTGTGAATCACCCGCATGACAGATACATGGAGTATTAAGTTCATGTGCTTTATCAAATAGAGGTTTAAAATTTGTCAAAGGGACAATTCCTTCAGCTCCAGCTAAATCTAGTGCCACAACACCTTTGTCTAAATATTCATGTGTAATTGTAGCTGTTTCCATATTTGCGTCCCAGTTAATAGTTTCAGGTCCAAAGACCATCATACAGTTAATGATTCCAATCTTAATTGATGGATTTTCTTCTTCACCAATTCTTTTGCCTTCAAGCACTGCTTCAATGGCGTCTTTTTGACTTAATCCTTTTTTGACATGTAGTTGAGGTGCAAACCTTATTTCTGCATATCTTTCACCTTGCAAGGCAATATCTTCAATTAATTCTTTAGTGATTCTTGTTAATGATTCTTTGTCTTGTAAAACAGAAGTAGGGACATCAAACATTTCCAGATATTCATTGACATCTTTCGCATCCGCATGTTCGTCCATCCATTTTCTAAATCCTTCTAAAGTATCAGAAGGAAGTTTCACATTTCTTTCTTTCGCAAGTTCATACATTGTTTCTAGTCTAAAAGAACCATCAAGATGTAAATGTAAATCTACTTTTGGGAAATCATACTTTGACATTTTATTCTCCTTTATTCAATATTTATTTCTAAGCCAACACCGACTTCGTTAATCTTACTTACTTCATATAATAAATGTTTTGCATATAAAGATACACAATGACATGGATATAATTCTTTGATGTTTTCTTCTTTTAAAAATCTGATTGTTTCTTTTAATTGTTCATCATCTTTTAATAAATGGAAACCACCAATAATGCCAACAATCTTGTTATTAGGGAACAATTCTTTCGCATTCAAAATGATGTTACATATGCCACTATGGCTACAGGCAGTAATAATAAATAAGCCTTCTTTTCCTTTATAAACTAAAGCTGAATCATCTAATAAATAATCAGGACTACCATCTTCTTTAATTCCTATCGGCTTATTTTCAAATGAGGTCATTCTTTTTATCTGTCCTAAATAATACAAGTTTTCAGTTATTTTATAAGTATTAATTCCATTTATATATTCTTTAATTTTTAATTCATTTAATTTAACAGGACAGCCTACATCTAGACCATTATCTTTTCTGGATATAAAAACATCTTTATGAGCCAATAGTTTTGTGTTTTTTAAATCTTTATCTTTTAGATACACTAAACCACCAGTGTGGTCATTATGTCCATGTGATAAAACTAAATAATCTAAATCATTTAAATCAATTTTCATCTTTGAAGCATTCTTTAAAAAGACATCTGAATATCCTACATCAAAAAGGATTTTCTTTCCTTCATCTTCAATGAAGAATGATAGGGCAGGTTCACCCAGATAATATTCATCAATGTAAGTATTGTTGTCTACAAGTACTTTTAACTTCATAACATAATTATAAATGATAGAATTAATATATGAAAAATATAAATAAAGAAGAATTATTAATATTAGGTGATAAGTTATTAAGAAGCCCAGAACTAGGCTATAAAGAATTCAAGACTAAGGAAATTCTAGTTGAATATTTAAAAGCTAAAGGTTTTAAGATTGAAAACGAATGTTTTGAGACTGCTTTTTCAGTTTCTATCGGGAAAGGTAAACCTCATATTGGCTTAATTGCAGAACTAGATGCGTTGCCTACTCTAGGACATAAATATGCGAATAAAAAAGATAATAATGCAGCTCATGCGTGTGGTCATTCAAGCCAGTGTGCTATTATGGCCTGTGTCATTAGTGCTTTAAAAGAGAATAATTTTAAGGGTAAAGTGACATTATTCTTTACGCCAGCTGAAGAATATACTGATATAAAATATCGTGAAAAATTAATTAAAGAAAAAAAGATTAAATATATTGGTGGCAAGATCAATATGTTAGAAAAAGGTATGTTTGATGATTGTGATATTATCTATCATCTTCATGCGATGGGTGAAAGCAATTACAAATATTCTATTAATTCTGATTTAGCAGGTTTTGTATATAAGAAGATTATCTTTAAAGGAAAGGCTGCACACGCAGCTGTTGCACCACATATGGGCATTAATGCTTTAAATGAATATGCCTTATTTAATGATGCTTTAAATATGTTAAGAGAAACATTTAAAGAAAAAGATACAGTTAGAATACATGGCTTTGTATCTGAAGGCGGACAAACTGTCAATTCAATTCCTGAAAGAGTTGTCTATGAGTGTTATGTAAGATCATGTGATGAGAAAGCTTTATTAGAGATATCTAAAAAAGTTGATAATGCAGCTAGATGTTGTGCTAAAACTTTGGGTGGTCAGGCAATAATCAAGACAAAGCCTGGTTATTTACCATTTATTCAAAATAGAGAAATAAGTGAAGTTGTCTATAAAGAAATGTTAAAACATGTAAAGAAAGAAGAAATAGAAGTAAATTGTCCATCAATGGCAGCAGGGGATATTGGCGATATTTCAATCTTTAAACCAACAATTCAGATTGGCTATGGTGGTTTTGTCGGTATACCTCATGGCAAGAATTTCATGATTAAAGATGAAGAACTTACATATGTTACAACTGCCAAGATTATCTATAATTCCGTATTAGACCTTCTGAATAAACCAGAATTTATAAAAAAGGTAGTTAAAGAATATAAACCCAGGATGTCTAAAAAAGATTATCTAAATTACATAAATGAAAAATAAAAGCTCAATTTGAGCTTTTCATTTAATATGGTGCCGACTAAAGGACTTGAACCTTCCACCTACGCGTTACGAGGGCGTTGCTCTACCTGATGAGCTAAGTCGGCTTAACAAAGATATTATACCTAACACTAATTGTTATATCTATATATAGACAAATATAGATTTAATAAATCTTAGGTTTTTATGATATTATAATATTGACTAGACCAACTAGACCAAGGAGGTAATATGACACAATTTAACATGTATGAAGCTAAAACAAATTTATCTAAAATATCTAAGATTTTAGAAGAAAAAAAAGAAGATGAAATCATTATAAGTAGAAATGGGAAGCCTATTTTAAGAGTAACTTTATATGAAGAGAATGATAGAAAAGCATTATTTGGCTGTGCTAAAGGAATGTTTGAGGTTCCGGATGACTTTGATGATATTGATATAGCATCTGATTTTGCTGAGGAGATTTTTCCTGGATGAAATACTTATTAGATACACATATAATATTATGGGCTTTAATAGATGATCCTCGTTTAAATAAAGAGTCAAAAAACATCATCATGGATAAAAATAATACGATTTACTATAGCACTGTCTCATCATGGGAAATTGAGATTAAGCATTTAAAGAGAGAAGATTTTAAGTTATCGGCAGAGCAATTCAATTTCTTGTGTGATCAAAATTATCTTCTTAATATTTCAATTCAAAACAAACATATTGAGCAATTAGAAAAGATTAATAAAAACGAAAACATTAAACATAACGATCCTTTTGATAAGATGCTTCTAGCTCAAGCCAAGGCTGAAAATATGATCTTTATTACACACGATAATAAATTCAAAGCATACAACGAAAAGAATGTAATTGTAGTTTAAAAAATGTATAAGTTATTTAGTTAACTTATATATTTTTAATAAGGAATCATATAGCTTTTTAAATGGCTTATTGATTGTATATTCAAATTGACCAATTAGTTCTAATACTTCACCACCATATTGTTTCTTATAGGCATATAAACCATATTGTTCGCTATTTGGATCAAAATTACCAGTTATGCCATAGAAGTTATAATAATCATATCCTTCTTTTAAAGCTAATTTAATAAGTTCAGAAACAATAATATTTGAACTGTTAAAGTTTTGAAGATAATCTTCTTCATTTCCCGCAAGAAGCATTATTGCTTCTTTACCATAGGTCAATAGACAGACAACACTTAAAGGAACGATGTTTCCTTTTTCTTTTTCACATATTTCTAATTGATTTAAGATTTTTTCATAAGAATTAATGGTTACATTTTCTTCTTTTATACGTCCTTCATTTTTATCTTCATGTATAGCTAATTTTTCAATGCGTTCTTTTATGATATTAATCTCTTCATTAAGGTTTTTGCGACATGTATTAATATCTATTTCAGCAACCATATATCTAAGAATACCATCTTCATGAAGAGAGTCATACATTTGTTTATAGTAGGATAATGGGCGATCAATAAAGCCTTTTCTTTTTGATGTCTTATCCATCAAATCTTTAAAGGTTTCTATTTCATCTTCGTTTAATTCCCTGATATTAATACCTAATAGATCTTTTTTGTTGGCTCTTCTTTTAGCTTCTTTTTTGAAATTATTTTCTATTTCTTCATATGTTTTATTCTTTAATGGGAGTCTAAATAACCAACGTGGTTGCAGATTTTCATAATAAAGGTTATAGCCAGTATGTTTATAGCCTAAGCTTATTAAGTTATTGACAACTGATGTGTTATCAAATGATTTATTGATGATATTACCATCAATATCTCTTTGGTTTAAAGGAAGATATGGATCAATTATTAATTCAAAGACTTTCTGTTCCTTTAAATAAGCAATTAATTCTGTATTTAATTTTTCTAATTCTTCATAGTCAAAGAAGTTAGTCAAAAAACCTCTTGGGCTATAGGCAAGATAGGCATTTAAAGAAGGCATCTTTTTAAGTAAGAATAAACCAAGTCCATATACATATTCATCTTTATAATAGCCAAGATATAACGGCTTCCATTCAGTTATTTCTTTTAGCTTTGCCCAATTAGTAGTCTGATAAAAAGTGACATTTGGGAATGTCCTGGCTAAGATATCAAATTCTTTTTCGTTAATTTTTTTAATCATTTTAATGAGTTTTTGTATAAGATTCTTCTTCTTATTCTTAATAATTTGTTTATTATATAATTCGCTATCGGTTTAATTATAAAATCAAATTCGCCAATAAATTCAATTAAGTCTCCACCAATTTTTCTTTTATAT
>CAMKTV010000026.1 GCA_946415785.1 uncultured Solobacterium sp. | reverse complement strand
GCTTCAAATCTTTCTAATTGATCAATTGGATCATTTAATTCTGTATAAGCATTAGCACATTCATGACCAGAAATAAATAATTCAAATCTATCCACGAATCTTGGATCTTCTTCATTAGCTCTAGTTAATGGAGATATTTCAACTGGATGGCCATATAAGAATGTAGGTTGAATTAATGTTTCTTCAACGTATTTTTCAAAGAAAGCATTAATGATATGTCCTACAGTAAAATGTGCTTCTACTTCTATACCATGTTCCTTAGCTAATTCTTTTGCTTCTTCTAATGTATATTGTTTCTTAAAATCAATGCCTGTTTTTTCTTTAATCGCATCAGTCATTGACACTCTTTTCCAAGTACCATCTAAAGATATTTCATTACCTAGATAATTGAATGTTCTTTTGCCACATACATTATCCGCAATATATTTATACATTTCTTCAGTAAGATTCATCATACCTTCTAGATTAGAATATGCTTCATATAATTCCATCATGGTAAATTCAGGATTATGTTGAGGGTCCATACCTTCATTTCTGAAGGTTCTGCCTATTTCATATACTTTTTCCATGCCACCAACTAATAGTCTCTTTAAATTTAATTCAAGAGCTATTCTTAAATACATATCAATATCTTGGGTATTATGATGTGTGATAAATGGTCTAGCACTAGCACCTGTTAATAGATTAGTTAATACTGGTGTTTCAACTTCAATAAATTCTTTTTCTCCTAAGAAAGTTCTAATAGCACTTAAAATCTTAGGACGCATGAAGGCAACTTTTTTAGAATCTTCATTCATGATTAAATCAAGATATCTTCTTCTATATCTTTCTTCAATGTCTGTTAAACCATGGAACTTTTCTGGGAATGGATTTAATGATTTAGTTAAATGTGTGTATTTTAAAACATATACTGAAAGTTCTCCATTAGGATTTTGTTCAGTAGGATTGGTTCTATATACTTTTCCTTCAATTCCAATAATGTCTCCAACATCACTAGCTTTTACAATTTCATATGGTTCTTCACCTAAATCAGCTTTATTAATAACTAATTGAATTAAACCATCTCTATCTTGAATATGCATAAAGCACATCTTGCCCATTCTTCTTTTAGACATGATTCTGCCAGCTATTGATACTTCAATATTTTTAGCTTCTAATTCTTCTTTAGAAAATTCAAAGTAATTGTCTTTGATACTTTTAGAATTGGCATTTCTCTTATACGCATTTCCAAAAGGTTTAATGCCTTTTTCTTTTAAATCATCTAATTTCTTTCTTCTCGCTAACTGTTGATCATTAAATTCTCTTTCCATAAGTCCTCCTAAATAAAATAAAAGGTAGCCCAAGGGCGCATTTGCGCGGTACCACCTTTTTTATAACTTTTATATCTTTAACGCAGATGTACGATTCACTCCAAGTTTTTATTCAATTATCAGTAGCTGCCTTGCTTCCACCACCCAAGGCTCTCTATAAGACTTAATAATTTACTCGTCTTTTCATAATGACAAGTAAATTTTAACATACTTTAATTAAATAATACCAAGTGGAATTAGTGTTACTAATAATATTGCGACTAATCCCCAAACAATAATTAAGAATCTATTTCTTTTTTTAGGTTCCATATCAGGAACATAATTGCTCGCAAGGAAGAAAGGAATATAAGTTGTAATAAATACTGGTAATACACCCCACCACTTATATACCCACATAAATGAATGATTAGATGTTCCTGCTAAGAATGATTCAACAAGTGCGAATAATAAAGCCATACTAATAGCACCTACAAGTTTTGCACTAACGCCCTTTTTACCATTCTTAGTAAAATAACGTGCATTAGGATCATCTGGCAACATCTTATATGAAATGATGCCGGCTAATGTAAACATCATTGATAATTCCCAACATACACCAATTAGTAGAATAAATGTAGTTGATTCATTGCTTACTGACCATAATGGATAACCACAGAAATGTGCGATTACTGCATTGCCAATTTCATATAGCCAATGCACACCATATAACGCAAAGCCTGCATAGATTACTTTGTAATTCTTTTTGTTGTATTCACTCCAATATACATAGAATACAACAGCTAGAATAAAAATAAATGTCCAATTAAAATTTTCAGTTGAACGAACTATTATTTTATTAACTAAATCTTTAATAGTTTCTGAGCCATCTCCCCAAAATACAAACATACTTTGCCTCCTATTTAATTATTAATAAAACTCTTCTTACTTTTATTATATTCCAAATTAAAGAATGCTTTAGAAAGAACAGTTCAAATGCTTAATTGTGGTATTTTTGTGGGCATTTTATAATCAATGTATGGAATTTAATTCTTTGTTTTTTTATCTTTATATATTTACCGGTTTTTATAGGCCTGATGTATTTTATAAAAAATAATAAGATTAGAAATTATATATTACTAGTATTTTCTTTACTTTTTTATTGTTTAGGTGATAGTCAACATTTAATAATACTTTTATTAGTTTTCTTAATAACTTATTTATTTGCGTTTAAAGTTAAAAAAACAAGCTTGTATATGCTTTGTATTTAATAATAGTTTTAGGTATTCTTTCATATTTCAAATATGGCGACTATTTATTAACGTCTATAAGCGCCTATTTAAAGAATCCTGATTTATCTAAAACAATCATGCCTTTAGGTATAAGTTTCTATACTTTCTTATCTATTAGCTATGTAAGTGATGTTTATTATGATAAATATGACTATGAAAAAATCCACAATATATCTTAATGTTTTTAACATTCTTTCCAGTAGTAATTAGTGGGCCGCTTATTAGATATGACAAATTTAAAATATTCATTGATAAAAAAGATATTAATACTGATGGAATTTCTAATGGTTTAAGAAGGTTTATTATCGGATTAGCAAAAAAGTTATTATTGCGAATCAATTAAATATCATCACTTCCACAATCATCAGTGATGAAAAAAATATCAACACCTTTAGCGTGGCTTGCGATAATTGCTTATGGTATCCTCGAATACAATGACAATCAAATATACTCAGCTGCTTCTAGAGGGTACAATGTTAATGAGCCTGCTATTAAACATCCAGAGTTTAAGACTTATGTTTATTTCCCAACAAGACCAGAAGAATTACTAAATAGCGAACGTGATTATCATGCAATTTTACAAGAAGAATTTATTAAACAACTTAATTTAGATATCACATATGGTAAACTTATGATAAATGATATGCAAGATTTCAAGAATTATTATTTTAAATCTGACTATCATTGGAAATGCTTACGGCGCTTGTAAAGGATACATTGGCATCATAAACATGATTAATAAAGATTATCGGATAGGAACACCTAAGCCAATTAATGAGAAAATCAAATATCCATATAAGTTCTATGGCAATATCGCTAACAAGATAGATGGTTATGAAGAAGGAGAATTTATAATCGATTTAGAATTAGAAGATATCGGAAAATTCGATTACTATGTAAATGGTGAACTATTTGATTTCTATGCAGTAAAAGAAGATTATGATGCAAAAGGTAATAACTCTGTATATTCAGACTATGATTTATACTTTGGTGATAATTTCTTCTTAAGAGAATTTGATTTCCATGACAATAGTAAACCTAATCTTCTTATATTAGCCGATTCTTTCATCAACGCAAATATGATGTGGATTGCTTCACGCTTTAATAAGACAATTATTGTTGATTTGCGTGCTAAACCAGAAGATTTTAATTTAAGCAATTTCATTAAAGAACACAATATTGATATTGCTTTAGTAAGTTACTATTACAATAACGCTTATTTCAATGGCAATTTATATATATCTATTGATTAAAAAAAGAAGGACAACATGAATAAGATAAAACGGTTTATTAAAGAATATTTATATCTTTTTCTAGGAATCAGCATTTTTTATGGTTTGGTTTTTATTTATCTTTTAATAACCAGAAAACCATTTATTTTATGTAACGATCAGCTATTTCAATATGATATCTTCTATCGAGAATGGTTTAGATTAATAGGCGAGTTCCTAAGTGGCAACGGCCTTCCTATGTATTCTTGGAACCTGTATCTTGGTGGAGATTTTTATTCATCGATGACCTATTATTGTACTGGTGATATTTTTGTAATACTTTTATTTCCATTAAGTTTAATCATCCGTAATGTAAAATATCTACTAATTTTAGAATCAGTGGCTTGTACTTATCTGAGTGCTGTTTTCTTTTATATGTTCTTAAAAAAGAGAGGACTAAAAAACAGAACAGTCATTACTGTAGCTGCTCTCATTTATGCCTTAGGAGGATGGGGTTTTAGTTTCATAGGTAATTATATGTTCCATCGTTTCTATACTTTCTTGCCTTTATTGTTTTTGGGTATTGAACTTTATTATCAAAATAATAAAACATATATCGTAAGCCTTTTGGTAGCTATCTTGTTTATGCAAAACTTCTATATGATGTATCCAACTAGCATCTTTATGTTTATGTATTGTCTATGCAAAGAATTTAATTTTGCTAAAGAAGAAAGGCAGAAAAGATTTTTTAAAGATGTAGGCAAATTGTTGCTAGCTTATATAATTGGAGCTTGCATAACAGCTGTAATTCTAATACCGGCATTTTTATCTGTATTATCCAATTCTAGAGTTGGAGAAATAGGGGAAGGTGGTTTATGTTGGCAAGCCACAACTTATATTCATCTTCTTTTGAGTCCTATAAGCAGTCCATTCCCTACTTTTACCATTTATAATGACATATATTTTCTTTATGATGGTGGTCATGGATTTTGGTTTTTTATCTATATTGGCATCGTATATTTTATATCAGCAATAAGTTATATTCTTCATAAAAAAAATAGGCCGCATCTTATATTGTCTATATGTCTTCTAGCTATAATGATATTTAAGCCATTATCTTCTGTAATGCACGGTTTTAGCGAAGCATCTTTTAGGTGGCTATTCTTGGTAGTGTTATATCTTTTAACGATAGGTAGTGAAGAACTTGATTCTGAAAAAGTTATAAGTAATAAGATTTTTTATGTTTATATGGTTATAGTTTTTGTCTCTATTATTGTACTTATTGTCATGGGTTTTAATGTTGTAGAACATAAAGAGCATTATATCGCAATAGCTATCTATACCTTTGCAAGTGTTTTCTTATGGCTTTGTTTTACCAAAAACAGAAAAATTGGTCTTATATTATCAGCTTGTGAAATTATATGTTTGAGTCTTATAAACATCCATTTTTATAACGTTTATGGAAGAACATATGATCGAATAAATAAAAATGATGTTGCTTATTATGCTAACATCGATGAAGACTTGATATATCGCTATTATATTAGTTGGGAGGATATAACGCCTACTGCTCTTTTAGATTTAAACAAGCCAATGGATTATGGATTTATGTCGTCAAAAACTTATAATTCAATGTATGATAATGTTACAAACAAGTTTAATTATCTTAATGACAATTACAGGCATTTTATAGATATTACTAATCCATACAGCTTAAACATGTTAGGAACAAAGTATTGGATTGTTTACAATGAATCTTATTTACCAAACGAATTTGATTTTGAATATGTTTATAACTTGAGTGATTTAAAAGTATACAAGAACCTTAATTATAAGGGTTTTGGATATACTCAAAGTAAAATAAATTACTTAGATAATATTAATAATCTTAAAGACTTTGAAGATACTGTTTTCATAGATGACAATAGTATCGCCATCCCACAAAGTAATAAGGAATATACCAAGTTTAATGTAATCGAAAAAGGAAACAACTCATTAAAAGGAAACATTACAATTAGTGATAAAAACATCTTATTTATTCCAATTCCTAACAATGCAGGATGGAAAGTTTTAGTTAATGGACAAATTGTAAATACAATTAGTGTGAATGGCGGCTTTATTGGTTTGGAACTCAATTCAGGCTATAACGAAATAGAAATGTATTTTATATCTCCTGGTTTTAAAGCAGGAGCAATTATATCTGCTTTTGGATTGTTGTTCTTTGTTTTCACAATAAAGAAGAAAACTAATTAAGACATAGTTGTAATATAAAACTTCATTATTATATTTTTATCGTGTTATCATTTAATACATGAGTAATCGTTCTGATAAGATGGCCAATTGGCCAATAGGTAAATTGTTATTCTCAATGGGCTTGCCTGCAGTATTCTCCATGCTGATACAAGCTTTATATAACGTAGTAGATGCAATCTATATATCTAAATATTCACAAGATGCATTATTCGCAATTGGTGTTGTAACACCTTTTGTAATGCTTGGTTTATCTATTGCCTTAGGAAGTGGTGTAGGTATTGGCACTACAGTCGCAAGAAGATTAGGCGAAAAGAATAAAGATGAAGCTCAAGCTGTTGCCTCTACTGGCTTTATCTTAACAATAATCCATATCGTTATTACAATGCTTCTTTGTCTATTACTTGGCATACCATTTATCAAATTATTTACTAATAGATCAGAAATAGTTACATTAGGTTTTTCATATATGTCTATATGTATGTTTGTATGTTTTGGACAACATATATCAATCTTTTATGAAAGACTAATGCAAGGCCAATCAAATATGCTGGTACCAATGTTTGCACAACTTCTTGGTGCTATTACAAATATCATCTTAGATCCTATCTTAATCTTTGGAACATCTTTTATTCCTGCTATGGGTATTAAAGGTGCTGCTATTGCGACAGTTTTAGGACAAATCTTACAGATGATTTTCTGTTTCTCTTTTTATAAAAAAGATGAAGTAAAGATTAAATTAAAAGGATTAAAGTTAGAATCTAAACGTATTAAAGATATCTATGCTTTAGGATTACCTACAATGATTATGAATTCAGTAATATCAATTACGACTGTTTTAATGAATTCCATACTTGTAGATTTTTCGGAAGATGCAGTATCTAGTTTATCTATCTATTTTAAATTACAGTCATTTGTCTTTATGCCTGCTTTTGGTTTTGCGCAAGGTGCCTTACCTATACTTTCATATAACTATGGAGCTATGAATAGAAAACGTTATGTAGATACATTCAGATTATTCTTAACTACTAATATTATTCTTCTTTTCTTGGGCACATTATTATTTAGATTTAAAACCGATTTTGTATTATCATTCTTTACGATGAATGATCATTTAAATTCTATTGCGACTAACGCTTTACAGACTATCTGTTTATCATTTATACCTGCTGCTATATCTATATCAATGGGTAATATCTTCCAATCATTTGGAAAAGGCATCTGGTCAATGATGCAGTCAATATTAAGACAGATTGTTTTGCTTGTGCCAATTGCTTATTTCTTATCAAGAACTGGTGTTCTTTCTAATGTCTGGTATGCTTATCCAATTGCAGAATTAATTGTCTGTCTATTATTTATTCCATTAGCGATCAATATTTATAAGAAACATTTTAATGTAAATTAAAAGCCAATATCTGGCTTTTAATTTTTTAAAGATGTAATTTATTTCATGGTAATCTCAAAAATATCTTTAATATAATTGCCGCAGTCTTTTGGATTATGTGCATCAGATACAGTAATCATTTCGCAATTATTATCTTTAAATACTTTTAATACATCTTTAGCCAGTCCTATATCAGGCAGATTATAACGATAATGACAGCCTGTATTATTTTCAACTTTCACATGATGCTTATTCGCTAATTTACCTAGTTTCTCATAATAAGGTAATGTATTAAAAGAAGGATGATAATTAAACATCTTGATAGTATCAGGATGTCCTATTTGAGAAAAGATATCACTTTCAATTAAAGCATACGATTGTTTAAAATATTCTTCATATATTAAATCAGTTGAATATTGTTTCCATAATTCATCAACTGACCAGGAAGAATCATAGGCAATATTAAATAATGAATGAACAGAGCCTACTAAAAAATCATATTTGTATTTATTAAATATTTCTTTTAAGAAAGATATATTCTTTTCTTCAAAACAGACCTCTAAGCCAAAAGTTACTTTTATAGGGAAAACTATTTCTTTACATTCTTTGATTAAAGCATCGTATTCAGTTAAAGAATTTCTAAAATCATGATCGAGCCATTCTTTTTGTTTGCCACCATGCTTAATCATGTCTTTATAAATATCTTTAAATTCTATAAAGCGATGTGTATGATCAAGAATCTGTAGTTCATCAATTCCTTTGGCTATTGCTTCATTTACAAATTCTAAAACATATTTTTTACTCAGTGGCCCTCTTTCTAAATGCACATGGCCATCAATCATTAATATAGACCCCATTCAGCGAATTTTTCAAAGCCACCTTTTTCTTCAATATATTTTCTGGCAACTTCTACAATCTCTTTATATGGAATGCCATTAACTTCCTTATCACCAATTGAACAATGCATTTCAATTATTCTGTTTTCTTTTTGAGCTTTTAAGAAAGCATAGATATTAACAGCGACATCAGCTTTAGATAAGTCTTTGCCCATTAAGCCTCCACCTGTAACAGAAGATGCCATATCAGAGCCTAACTTACGATTTGTTGCCCCAGCATCAACATCACTGCCACCACTCCATTCACCTAATGGATTAATGATGGCATCTGGATAATCTTTTCTTAGATCTTCGTTTTTCGCATTTGATTGACAAATTGTAAGTATTCCATCAGCCAAAATATATTTACCATCAGATGGATATTTAGCTGTAATATCTCTTGCGATTTTTGATAGTTTTTTATCTTCTTCAGTTAGTGGCACGCCTTTAAAAATGCCGTTGTCGCCACATTTAATCTCATCTTTTTGATTATTAGCTAAAAATACATCTTGAGGCACTTCCACAAGGTTGATTCTTATATTTTTGCCCGCAATTCTTTTGACAATCTTATCAACTTCATCTTCTTTTAATTCAACGCTTGTTTCCACAATCAAGTTACAAAGCCCATGTCCTAATAATACTTCGACAGCAATCTTAGGATTTTCTTGTTTACTATAAGCCAAATCAACTAATGCTCCCGCAATACGGTCAGCTACCTTGTCAGGGTGATACATGTTTACTTTTTCTATCATAATTCCTCCATCTTCATAAAGAGATTAAAATAAAAGTCCCATCGCGATGGGACATAGTTTATATCTTATCCCATCATTCAAGCTTTAGCACCTTCCCATTTTGGGGGTTGCTGTACGATCAATGAGCTTGTCTCTCACGTACTCTTTATGGTAAGAACATAATATTATAACTTTAAGGCTTAATCAAGATAAAAATGAAAAAAATAATCAATTTTTAATTGTGCTGGTGTTTGTGAAAGAGTGTTAATAGGGAGTATAATTTAATAAATAGATGTTTCAAAGAAAACAGCTGATTTTCAGCGTTTGTTTTTGTGACATTGTTTTGTCGTGTAGCGTACTCATAATTGGGCACAGATGGAGTATGCCCATAAAGATAAAGGAGGGGATATTATGCATAAGAAAAAAAGAAATATAATAATTATTCTCTCTGTCATCGTGGCTTTGATTGTAGCTATCTTTGTGGGAATTAATATCTATGTCGATTCTTTAATTGACAAGACCAATAAGGAAGATGTTGAAGTCATTGAAATAGATGATGCAGAAATAGCTGAAGAAGTCATTGAACAAAGTAAAGCTCACAATGTCATTAATATTGCCTTATTTGGTGCAGACAACAGTGGTGTTGGTGACTATTCAAGTGAAAACAGAAGTGATGCGATGAAAATCGTATCTTTAGATTATGATTTGAAAAAAATAAAAATTACTTCTGTTGAAAGAGATGTTGTAGCCTACTTCCCTGGTAACTATCAGGATTATGGCCATTATAATTGGGCATATTGGTTTGGTGGACCAACATTAGCTGTTCAAACACTTAATTATAATCTGGATCTGGATATTACCCGTTATGTTACATTTTCCTTTGATGCCTTAAAAAAGACTATTGATTTATTAGGTGGTGTATCAATAAATGTAAGCAATGCTGAAATAAATTGGATAAGTCAATTTACCAGTAACTATAAATATCTGGGAGATGGAATATATACCTTATATGGTGATTCTGCTTTAGTATATTGTCGTATAAGATCTCTTGATTCTGATTTTGTAAGAATGAACAGACAAAACAATGTGATAAACGCTTTAATGAAAAAACTTAAAGATAAAAGTGTTTTAGAATTGATGGATATATTCTCACAGATATTACCTTATATATCTACTAATTTAACTAAAACAGAAATCAAATCTTATTTAGTTGATGTTTTATCTTTTAATCTAAGTGAAATATCTACTTATAAAGCACCAGAAGGTGAATATAATGATATCTGTCCTTGTCCAAAATTAGGCGGATACTTAGTTCGTTCATATTCTAATATGGCGATTCAGGTACATAATTTTATTTATGAAGATGAAAATTATATGCCTTCGGAAACAGTAATGGAGAATGAAAAAAGGACATATGAAAGATTTGGTCCATTTACGAAAGAATGATGATTAAGAAATTATTAATATTAGTTGTATTATTTATGGTAGCTGTTGGCGTATTTGTTTTTTCACGCTTAAGTGGAGATAAAAAAGCGCCTACAATATCAATCATTAATGAAGATATAGAATTCACTTGTTCGACTAGTTTAGAAGAACTTTTAAAGAATGCCACAGCTAGTGATGAAAGTGGCATTAAAGCTTTCTTTATTGAAGAAAATGATCTGATTGAAATCATTGAAAGTAAGAAACTTACTTATGTCGCCATTGATACAAATAATAATGTCGCTAAAGAAAGTTTCTATATTAAATTTAATGATGCAGTTACTCACAAAAAGATTGTTCAGTTAAAACCATTAAAGATGGAAGTAAATAAAAACTTTTTGGTGTCTGATTATTTCGCTGTTGAGAATGATTGTGGATGTAGATTCGACAATAAAGTAAAAGTTGAAGGTATGGATTTAAAAACGATTGGTGAATATGAAATAAAGGCAACAGTAGTCAACAACGATTCAATTGAAGCATTTGAAGGAATAATGAGAGTTAATCGTTTTTCAGTTCCGCTTATTACCTTAAAAGAAGATACTGTTGAAATATATGTTGGTCAAAGTGTTGATACGTATTCATTAATAGAAAGCATCGAAGATGATAAGGACTCTGAAGAATTATTGTTTAAAAATCTTACAATTGATACAAGTGGTTTTCCTATAGATAAGACAGGAACATTCCCTATTATCTATAATTGTGAAGATAGTGATGGCAATGTGGGAACAGTAACACTTAGAGTAATTGTTTCACCATTACCACAAGAAGCAACTGAATGTATAAATAATGGTGGCAGTTGGGACTATTATTGGAATACTTGTTACTATGGAGAATAGTTGGAGGAAAGATTATGAGTCATAATGATGATTATGAAATTAGCTTAGTACAAATCTGGGAAGTTATTAAAAAGAACTTCGTGATCTTTTTAGCAATCCTTATTGTATTTGGCACCATCGCATTTGCGGGATCAAAATTTTTAATGGAGAAAAAGTATAGTGCAACGGCAACACTAATTATTGTCAAAGACAATGATAATGCGGTCAGCCAGACATTTACTTATTCTGATGTGCAACTGTCACAGAAATTAGTATCTACATATTCACAGATTATGTTGTCAGAAGCAATATCAGATACTGTAATTGCCAATCTTGATTTAGGAAACAAATATGGCATTGATTCAGGAATATATAAAAAGATAGTTGATATCACAAATGCAAACAACACCGAAATTATGGAAGTATCAGTTACAACAAATGATCCTCATTTAAGTGCTGATATCGCCAATGAAGTTGTCGAAGTTTTCCAGGAAAAGATATATGACATCATGAATGTTGATAACGTAACTATTTTAAATAAAGCGAAGGTTCCAACAGCACCATCTGGTCCAAATGCAAAAATCAATACTGCTATCGGTGTCTTAGTAGGCATGGTGGTATGTTTTGCGATAATCATCATTAAATTATTGACAGATACAAAAGTTAAAACAGAAGAAGAATTAAAAGCAATCTTTGATTATCCAATCATTGGTTTAATTCCTGATTTTTTAAATAGCAACGGAGGTAAGAAAAAGGTTTATGGCAGCAAGTGAAGAATTAGTAACAATTAATGCCCCTGATTCAGCAGCAGCTGAGGCGTTTAGAACATTAAGAACCAACATTATCTTAAGAGACTTTGACAACAAGATTAAGATTATCAATGTCATTTCTGCTAATGCACAAGAATCAAAGACAACAACTGTCTTAAATCTGGCATGTGTATATGCTCAATTAGGCAAAAAGGTTATTGTCATTGATATGGATTTGAGATTACCATCTGTTCATAAAAAATTAGGTATCAAGAATAAACAAGGTATTACTGATGTTGTAGGAAGACAAACAACATTCTCAGAATCAGTAGTTCATTATGCTCAAAATCTTGATGTTATTACAGCTGGCACAAAGATCCCATTCTCATCAGAATTTGTTCAATCAAGTGTGCTTCAATCTTTCTTAAACAGTTTAAAGAATCATTATGATTTAGTTCTTATTGACTGTCCACCTATCAATATTGTTACTGATGGTTTAATAACTTCAACATATTGTGATGGCACAATCTTCTGTGTTGCTTCTAATAATGATGAAAAAAGAGAATTAGAAAGAGCCAAAGATCAGTTAGAACAAATGTCAATCAATGTTTTAGGTGTTGTAATGTCTAAATTACCAGTTAGTAAGAAAGCTACTAACTATGAATATGGTTATCATCAAACAACCAATGAAAAGAAAACTCCACAAACAAAGGAAAATAAATGATCGATATTCATAATCACGCATTAAATGAAGTAGATGATGGTTCCTCTTGTTTAGAAGAATCTTTGAAAATGTTACAAGATGCTTATAAAGAAGGAATTGAAAAAGTAATTATTACTCCTCATTATATACGTGATAATAGTTATAATCTTAAAGCTGAAGAAATTAAAAAACGCTTTAAGAAATTAAAGAAAGCCGTTAAGGATGATAATAATCCAATAGAATTATTTATTGGCAATGAACTTAGAATCAATAAATATTTAGATGATTTATTGGCAGATGAAGAAGTTCTGACCTTAGCTGGAACAAAATATGTACTGGTAGAATTTCCTTTCACTACTTATAGCGATGACTATGATGAATATTTATATAATATTAAGATAAGAGGCTATAAGATTATCATCGCTCATCCAGAACGATACGCTTATGTTCAAAAAGATTTACATTTTATAAACAGGTGGCAAGAATATAATTGTTACTACCAGTTAAATCAGGATTCTTTCTTTAAACATAACACAAGAAAAACAGCATTGAAATTTGTTGAAGTAGGACTTGCATCAATTATTGCTTCTGATGGGCATAATTACGATAGACCAATAACTCTTAAGAAGTGTTATGAATTTATTGAAAGAAAATTTTCTAAACAGACAGCAGAAATATTATTTGATATAAATCCAAAATTAGTTATTGAAGATCAGGAATTAAAAGAAATCGAAAGGTGTAAAAGACATTTATTTTAAATAACTGCAGATATCTTAATATGTCAGGTAATTAAATATATGACAAATGTTCAAGGGCTAGTAAGTGTTATCATGGCTGCATACAATGCAGAAAAGACAATACGCGCTAGTATAAAATCAGTACTTGCACAAACCTATCAAAACTGGGAATTGTTGGTAGTTGATGATGGTTCAAAAGATAATACAGTTAAGATTGTAGAATCTTTTGATAATCCTAGAATTCATTTGTTTAGAAACGAAGAAAATAAAGGTGTTTCAATAAGCAGAAAAATTGGCGCTGATAATTCAAAAGGAGAATGGATTGCCATTCTTGATAGTGATGATATCTGGGTAAATAATAAATTAGAAAAACAGATTAAATTAGCTAAGGAAGTTAATGGTGAATTAATCTTTACTGGTTCAGCATTTATCCGTGAAAATGGTGACAATGTAGATTGGAAACTTCACGTTCCCGAAACATTATGTTATAAGGAACTGTTAAAACAGAATCTTGTTTCTAACTCATCTTCTTTAGTAAAGAGCGAATTATATAAAAAGCATTATGCGATATCTGATAAGATGCATGAAGATTTCGCCATCTGGTTAAATATTACTAAAGAAGGTAAATTGGCTTACGGAATTGATGAACCGTTGTTGATTTATCGTTTAAGCAGTTCTTCAAAATCTGGCAACAAATTTAAAGCTGCAATTATGAACTGGAATACTTATCGTTATATTGGTTTAAATCCAATTGTTGCTTTATATTATATGTGCTGGTATATGATAAAGGGTATTTTAAAATATAGACATTTAAAATAATTAATTATGAAAATCTGTTTTATTAATCCGCCATTTAAAGCTGAATACGGAAAATTTTCCCGTGAATCTAGAAGTCCTTCAATAGGACATAGTGGTGTATTATATTATCCGCTCTGGTTAATATATGCAGCCTGTGTAGCCGAGAAAAATGGTTTTGATGTAGTTTTTATTGATGCACCTGCTAAACAGCTAAATGAAGAAGAAACTTTATTGCGTGTTAAAAATGAAGCCGGTGATGCAAAGCTGTTTGTCTTTGATACAAGCACACCATCAATATATAGTGATATAAAATTTGCGGAAACAATCAAAGATAATTATCCAGACAGTTTTACATTATTAGTTGGTACTCACCCTTCTGCTACACCAAATGAAACAATGTCATTAAGTGAAAAGATTGATGGCCTTGCAAGACATGAATATGATTATATTGTTCGTGATTTAGCATTCGCTTTAAAAGAAGGAAAAGATTTATCAACCATCAAAGGTTTAACATATCGTAAGGGTGTTGAAATAATTCATAATGAAGACGCCGAACACATCACTGATTTAGATGATATTCCTTTCGCATCAGATTTTATTAAACGTCATTTATGTATCACTGATTATGTTTTTCCTGCTGCAGCCTTCCCAGCGATTCAGATATTTACAGGAAGAGGCTGCCCAGCCCAATGTAATTTCTGTGTATATCCACAGACCTTACATGGACATAAATATCGTTTGCGTTCACCAGAAAATGTCATTGATGAAATAGAATATATTCTAAGGAATTTCCCTGATGTAAAAGAGATAGTATTTGAAGATGATACATTTACTATTAATAAAAAACGTGTTGCGGACATTTGTAATCTGATGATTGAAAGAAAGATTAAGATTCGCTGGTTATGTAATGCCCGTGTCAATTTAGATTATGAAACAATGTGTTTAATGAAAAAGGCTGGTTGTCATTTAATTATTCCAGGTATTGAAAGTGTTAATCAGAAAATCTTAAACAATATACATAAAGGCACAACTGTTGAAGAAATAGAAAAATACATCTTGAACGCAAGAAAAGCAGGATTAATGATTCATGCGTGTTATATGGTAGGTAACGAAGGTGAAACTCATGAAACAATGGAAGAAACTTTAAAAGCCGCACTTCGTTATAAGACTGATACTGCTCAATTCTTCCCGCTTATTCCTTATCCTGGTACTGGTGCTTATAATTGGGCAAAGAGTAATGGCTATATTAATGGAAAATATGATGAATACATTCATGAAGATGGAACACTTAACTGCATTATCAATACACCAGAATTAAGTGCTCAGGAACTTGTGGATTTCTGTGCCAAGGCAAGAAAGAAATATTATCTTCGTCCTTGGTATATATGGCATCGTATTGTTAGAGGCTTAAGTGACTTTGAAGATTTGAAGAGATCATTTAAAGCATTTAAAAAACTTAAAGAAACTTTATTTAAATGAAACAATTAAAGATTCATATTATCAGCACAATTAATGGTGAATTAAATGAAGGAATGCGCAATGTCGCAACGCATATTTCTAGAGAATTAGAAAAAGAGCACACTGTTAAACATTCTCGTTTTAAAAATATCTTTTCAATAATTAAAAATAGTTACAGTAGTTATGTAACTATAATTTTTGCCAAGGCAAATAAAAGCATCTATTATTTAAGTCGTTTTGTATCGTTATTAAATAAAAACTGTTGGCTATGCTTAGTTCAAAAACCTGATGATTATTTTTTAAAACTAAATAACCTACATCCATTAAAAATAAATTATCTGGCAATATCTAAAAAAGATTTAAAAGACATTAAGATTTTAGATAATTATAGAAAAGAAATAATTGATGTAGGAATTAATAGAGAAAAATTCAAAGCTGTTGATAAAGATAAACAAAGACAATTAAAAATAAAATATGGCTTTGATCCAGATAAGATATTAGTATCTCATGTAGGACATGGTTCAAAAGGAAGAGGCCTAAATGATTTTCTTGATGTCAAAGATGCGGAAAGATTAATTGTATTATCTGGCATGTTTGAAGATGAAAATGATTTAAAAACATTAGAAGATGATGGTGTCAGATTATTAAGAGGATATATCGAAAATATAGAAGAAA
>CAMKTV010000025.1 GCA_946415785.1 uncultured Solobacterium sp. | reverse complement strand
TCAAAAAGACTTCTATTTAAGAGAAAAGTTAAAAGCTATCAAAGATGAATTAGGTGATAGCAGTTTTGGCAGTGATATTGATGATTTAAAGGAAAGACTTGAGAATAATCCATATCCTGAAAATATCAAAGCTAAAGCCAGAGAAGAATTTAAACATTATGAGATGCTTCCTCCAGCAAGTGGAGAAACAGGTGTCATCCGTTCTTATTTGGAATGGTTATTAAATGTACCTTGGTGGCAGAAATCAACAGATAATGAAGACTTAAATGATGTTTTAAGAATCTTAAATGAAGACCATTATGGACTAGATAAGATAAAAGAAAGAATCATGGAATATTTGGCAGTTAAGCAGATGACTAATTCTTTAAAGTCACCAATTATCTGTCTTGTAGGGCCTCCAGGAGTAGGTAAGACATCTTTAGCTAAATCTGTTGCTAGAGCGCTAGATAGAAAATTTGTGAAGATTTCTTTAGGTGGCGTAAAAGATGAAGCTGAAATTCGAGGACACAGAAGAACTTATTTAGGTTCATTACCTGGAAGAATCATTCAAGGCATGAAGAAGGCAGGCACGACCAATCCTGTATTCCTAATTGATGAAATTGATAAGATGGGCGCTGATTATAAGGGTGATCCTAGCAGTGCTATGTTAGAAGTTTTAGATCCTGAACAGAACAATCAGTTCTCAGATCATTACTTGGAAGAACCATATGATTTAAGCGATGTATTATTTATTGCTACTGCAAATTATATGGAAAATATTCCAAGTGCCTTAATTGATAGACTTGAAATAATCAACTTAAGTTCTTATACCGAAGTTGAAAAACTGATGATTGCCAAAAACCATTTAATCAAGAAACAAAAAGAAATAAATGGTTTAAAAGATAATCAGATCAGTTTTGATGATGATATTCTTTATTATCTAATTAGACATTACACTAGAGAAGCCGGTGTAAGACAATTAGAAAGAATCATTGGTGCTTTATGTAGAAAAAGTGTTCTAGAAATCTTAAAGAATAAGAAACGTTCAATCAAGATTAGTAAAGCACTCGTGAAGAAGTGGCTAGGCAATGAAAAATATGAATATGGTAAAAAAGAAAAACAGAATCAGATAGGTGTTGTAACAGGTTTGGCATATACACAATTTGGTGGTGATATTCTACCAGTTGAAGTTAATTACTTTGAAGGTAAGGGAAAACTGATTGTCACTGGTCAATTAGGCGATGTCATGAAAGAATCAACCGAGATTGCACTAGATTATATTAAAGCTAATGCGAAAAAATATAATATTGATATTGAATTCTTTTCTAAACATGATATTCATATCCATGTACCAGAAGGCGCTGTACCAAAAGATGGACCTTCAGCTGGTGTAACTTTAACAACTGCTTTAGTCAGTGCAATAACTAAAAGACCAGTCAATTCTAATTTAGCGATGACTGGAGAAGTTACATTAAGAGGCAATGTCTTACCGATTGGTGGCTTAAAAGAAAAGAGTCTTGCAGCACATCGTTCTGGTATCAAGAAAGTTATCATTCCTAAAGGAAATAAAAAAGATTTAGATGAACTACCTGATGTGGTAAAAGAATCAATCAATTTTATTGCCTGCGATAAAGTTGATGATGTCATAAAAGAGGCTTTAAATAATGATTAAATTTATTACTTCAGCTAAAAATAAAAACAATTATCCTGTTTCTTTAAAAGAAATTGTTTTTGTGGGTCGAAGTAATGTAGGGAAGTCTTCATTAATCAATGCCTTATATGGCCAAATAGCCTATGTTGGTAAAACACCAGGCAAGACCAAATTATTAAATTTCTTTAATTATGATGATTTATATACTGTATGTGATGTACCAGGATATGGCTATGCGAAATTATCAGATAAAGAAATCATTGAATTTGGGGAAATGATGGAAGAATACTTCTCAAGTAGAGAAATAATTAAATTATGCATTGTCATCTTAGATATTAGACGTATACCTAATGAAGATGATTTAGATATGTTGGAATATTTGAAATATCATGATATTCCTTATCTATTAGTTTTCAATAAGGTAGATAAATTATCTAATAATCAGATTAATAAACAGATTAAAGAAATCAGTTCTGTTATTGAATTAAATGATAATTATATTGTCGTAAGCTGTTTAAATAATAAAAATATCAATGAATTAAAAGATATTATTAATGAAAATATTTTCAATTCATGAAAAAATTATGAAAACTTTATTGACTATACATTTTTATAGTGTTAGTATTTTATCAAGGATGATAAATGACGAAAAGATTTGAACGATGTATCTCCTATATTGAAGAAATGATTATTATCATTATTTTACGACTACGTGTCTTAGGTAGCATTATTATTATGCAATCGTAGAATAGTGATATCATTTCAGTTAATTGTTAATTAAGATGGGCTGAATTGTTATCAATGGTGCTCATCTTTTTATTTTTGATAGTAACAGTAAAACTGTTTCTATATATTATCGGAGGAAAAAATATGAAAAAGTTATTAGTTGTGCTATTAAGCTTATGCATGGCTTTATGCTTAGCTGCATGTACAAAGGAAGGCGGAAAGGGCGATGAAACTACTATTAAGATTGGTGGTTCTGGACCTTTAACTGGCGGTGCTTCTGTATATGGTACAGATGTTTATCGTAGCGCTTTATTAGCTGTTGAAGAAATCAACGAAAAAGAAGGCAAAGCATTCTTTGAATTTAAATTTGAAGATGATGAAGCTGATCCTGAAAAATCACCAAATGCTTATGGTGTATTAAAAGACTGGGGTATGCAAGTATCTATCTATACTACAACTTCTGGTGCTGGTTTAGCTGTTGCGGAAGATTATTTCGCTGATCGTATTTTCGCTTTAACACCATCTGGTTCTAATACTGGTCTAATTTATACAAACAATAAGAATTATGACAACTGTTTCCAAGTTTGTTTCACAGACCCTAACCAAGGTGTAGCTTCTGCTGACTATATTAAACAAAATGGCGTTGGCAGTAAGGTTGCAGTTATCTATCGTTCAGATGATGACTATTCTACTGGTGTTTATCAGACATTTGAAGAAGAAGCAAATAAAGTTGGTCTAGAAATCGTTTATGTAGGTTCATTTATCGATTCTGATTCAGATTATTCTACACAAATTCAAGCTGCAAACAATGCTGGAGCTGACGTCGTATTCTTACCAATTTATTACACTCCAGCTGCTAGTATCTTAACTCAAGCTGATGCTATGGGCTATAAGCCAGTATTCTTCGGTGTTGATGGCTTAGATGGTATCTTAACTCAAGATGGTTTCAATACTGAACTTGCTGAAGGCGTATATCTATTAACACCATTTGCTGCTGATGCAACAGATGAAAAGACTGTTCATTTTGTAGAAGCATTCCAAAAGGAATATGGTGCTGTTCCTACTCAATTTGGTGCTGATGCTTATGATGCTGTATATGCAATCTATGAAGCATGTAAGGCTGCAGGTGTTGATGGCACTAATTCTGCTGAAGAAATTTGTGAAGCTTTAATCGGTCAATTCACAACAATGACTTTTGAAGGTTTAACAGGTACTGCTACATGGAGTAAAGAAGGTGAAGTTTCTAAATCACCTAAAGCCGTTATTATTAAAAACGGTGGTTATGTAGCTGCTGAATAATGATAAAATAGTAGAGCTTGTCTATATAGGTGAGCTCTACTTTCTATTTTGGTGAATTATGGTATTTCTATCTTATTTAATATCAGGTATAGGTCTAGGATCTGTTTATGCTATTATTGCCCTTGGTTATTCAATGGTATATGGCATAGCTAAGATGCTTAATTTCGCGCATGGTGACATCATTATGGTTGGTGCCTATGTGGCTTTTTTTGCGCTTAATCGCTTTAATATGCCCGTTTTATTAGCGATATTACTGTCAATAATAGTTTGTACTGCATTAGGCATAATCGTTGAAAAATTGGCTTATAAGCCATTAAGAGCAGCATCTTCGTTATCTGTTTTAATTACAGCTATTGGTGTATCTTATTTCTTACAGAATTTTGCCCAATTATTATGGACATCTTCACCAAAATTCTTCTCTTCAATTGTCGGCAATGGTGCTTTCTCTTTATTTAATGGAGAATTAAGCATATCTTATATAAACATTGTGACCATACTTACATGTATTGTCATCATGATTGCCTTGACTTTATTTATCAATAACACAAAGACTGGTAGAGCTATGAGAGCCTGCTCAGAAGATAAAGATGCCGCAAGACTTATGGGCATTAATGTCAATAAGACAATCACCATTACTTTTGCGATTGGTTCTGGCTTAGCTGCTGTTGCCTCTGTATTATTATGTTCAACATATCCTTCAATTGCGCCAACTCTTGGATCAATGCCAGGTATTAAAGCCTTTACAGCTGCTGTATTTGGTGGCATCGGTTCTATTCCAGGTGCCTTTGTGGGTGGTTTATTATTAGGTATTATCGAAAATCTAGCGAAAGCATATATTTCTACCCAATTATCTGATGCGATTGTTTTCGCTGTTTTGATTATTGTTTTACTTATCAAACCTGCTGGTATTTTAGGCAAAAAAGTAAATGAGAAAGTGTAGGTTTGTTATGGAAAAGAATAAAAATATTTTTAAAAAATTATTTAATAAAAAATCTACTATTGCTTATTCATTAGTAATCGTAGTTTATTTAATCTGTGAAATTTTATTAAAAACAGGTAATATATCTTCTTTATTTAAGAATTTATTAGTGCCTTGTACTTGTTATATCGTGGCTGCTTTAGCACTTAATTTATGTGTTGGCTTATCAGGTGAATTATCACTTGGACATGCTGGCTTTATGTCAATTGGTGCCTATAGTGCCATATGTTTATCAGGTTTACTGGCTAATACCATCACAAACACCATCATCAGATTGATTATCGCTATCTTATTTGGTGCTTTGATGGCTGCTTTCTTTGGCTTTTTGATTGGTATTCCAGTCTTAAAACTAGAAGGTGATTATCTGGCAATTGTCACTTTAGCTTTCTGTCAGATTATCGCTTCAATATTAAACAATGTCTATTTTGGTTTTGATGAAAATGGTCTACAGTTTTCATTTATTGAAAATAAACTTAATCTATCTAAAAATGGTAAAGTCTTGATGGGTGGTCCAATTGGTGCTTCAGGAACTGAGAGAATTGCGACATTTACGGTTGGCGTTATCTTAATCCTTATAACTCTATTTATCATTTTTAATCTAATGGATTCTAAAAATGGTAGGGCAATCATGGCTGCAAGAGATAATCGTATTGCGGCTTTATCAGTTGGTATTAATGTCACAAAGATTAAGATGTTGGCCTTTGTAATATCAGCTGCTTTAGCAGGTGGTGCTGGTGCTTTATTTGGTTTGAATTTCTCAACTTTGGCTCCTGCTAAATTTAGCTTTAATCAATCGATATTGATTCTTGTTTATGTAGTACTTGGAGGACTTGGAAATATTGTTGGTACATTAATTTCTACAAGTGCTCTATATATACTTCCAGAATTATTACGTTCATTTGAATCATATCGAATGATTATCTATTCATTAGTTTTAATTGCCATCATGCTTATAACTAATAATAAATTAATTAAAGAAAAATTAGCTCAATTTAAAGAGAATCGAAATAAGAAAAAGGAGGAATCGATAAATGAATGATACTCCTGTATTAGAAGTAAAAAATCTAGGTATTGATTTTGGTGGTCTAACTGCTGTCAATCGTTTCAATATCAAAGTTAATAAGCATCAAATCGTTGGCTTAATTGGCCCTAATGGTGCTGGTAAAACAACTGTCTTTAATATGCTTACAAAAGTATATAACCCTAGCAGAGGTACAATTGAATTAAATGGCAGAGAAATTAATTCATTGAGTACTGTTGAAGTATGTAAAGCAGGTATTGCTAGAACTTTCCAGAACATTCGCTTATTTGATCATTTAAGTGTTATTGATAATGTTCTTATTGGTATGCATAATTCAATTAATTATGACACATTCAATGGCATTATCCGTTCTAGAAAATATCGTAAAGAAGAAAAGGAAGCATATCAAAAAGCTTTAGATTTATTAAATATCTTTAAGTTACAGGATTTAAAAGATCATATCGCTTCTTCTTTACCATATGGTGCGCAAAGAAGATTAGAAATCTGTCGTGCTTTAGCTACTAATCCATCTTTATTATTATTAGATGAACCTGCTGCTGGTATGAACCCAAGTGAAACAGCAGAACTAATGAATACCATTAAAGATATCAGAGATCATTTTGACATTGCGATTTTATTGATTGAACATGATATGAAATTTGTCATGGGCATTTGTGAAGAAATAACAGTTTTAAATTATGGCACTACATTAGCTGTTGGAACTCCAGAAGAGATTCAAAATAATGAAGATGTCATCAAGGCTTATTTAGGAGGTGCTTAATGTTAGAGATTAAGAATCTTTCAGTTAGCTATGGAATGATTGAAGCTGTAAAAGATGCAACAATCACTATCAATGATGGTGAGATTTGTTCACTGATTGGAGCTAATGGCGCTGGTAAGACAACTATCATGCATACAATATCTGGTCTATTAAAGCCAAAGAGTGGTGAAATTTTACTTGATGGCGAAAATGTATTAAAGATGAGCAGTGAAGATATTGTCAAAAGAGGAATTATTCAGGTGCCAGAAGGAAGAAGAATATTCCAAAAGATGACTGTCAATGAAAATATTCTTTTAGGAACTTTCCAAAGAAAAGATGTAAGTGATGATGAATATGATTATATCTATTCATTATTTCCAATCTTAAAAGAAAGATCAAAACAATTAGCTGGAACATTATCTGGCGGTGAACAACAGATGCTGGCGATGGCTCGTGCTTTAATGGGCAAACCAAAAATCATGTTACTGGATGAACCATCAATGGGACTTGCACCATTACTTGTTAAGAATATTTTCGATATAATAAAGACGATAAATGAAAGAGGAACTACCATTTTCTTAGTTGAACAAAATGCCAACATGGCTCTTGCTATTGCTGGACATGCATATGTTATGGAAACAGGTAGAATTGCACTAGAAGGAACTGGCCAAGAATTAGCGGCTAGTGAGAAAGTTCAAAAACTTTATTTAGGAGGCTAAAATGTTCGTTAAAGATAAGATGACTAAAAATCCCGTAACGATTTCACCAGATGATGTTGTTTCATCAGCTCTTGATATTTTTAGTAAATATGATTTTCATCGTTTACCTGTTGTTGATAAATCAAATCATGTAGTTGGCTTAATTACCGAAACTAAGGTAGCAGAGAATGTTCCAAGCAAGGCCACATCTTTATCCATTCATGAAATCAATTATTTATTAAATAAGACAAGAATTGAAGATATCATGATTAAAGATATTAAGACAGTTAGTCCTGATGATTTATTAGAAGAAGCTGCTGATGTGATGGTTAAATCAAATATCTTCACTTTACCAGTAGTTGATAAAGGGTTCTTAGTTGGCATCATCACTCAAAAAGATATCTTCAATGCTTTTATTGAAGTACAGGGATATTATAATCAGGGCACAAGAGTTGTCATTGAAATTGAAAAAGATCAGCCTGGTATCTTAAGAGATATCGCTTCAATTTTAGCCAAAGCAAATATTTCAATTACGCATCTAGTAGTTGAAAGAGGAGAAAAGATTAATGTCGTTGTTCGTGTTGATGAAACAAATAGCGATATAGTTTCTGAATTATTAAAATCAGATTATAAAATTATTGATATTAAATCATATAAATAATATTATTAATACAAGGACGAAGAAAAGAAGGAAGTATTCATTACTGGAAATAAGAGATATCCTGTAAGGTGCAAAGGATACAAGGTAATAAAGAAAAGTAGTCTTGGAGTCTATATATTGAACGAAGTAAATATATACGTTACTCGCGTTAAGAGTTTAAGTTAAAAATAAGGTGGTACCGCGCAATAGCGCCCTTGTGCCGCCTTTTTATTTTCAAGGAGGATATCATGTTAGAAAGTAAGTATGATGCTAAAAAAGTTGAAGAAGGCAAGTATCAAAAGTGGATTGAAAAAGGTTATTTTGAAAGTGGTGATTTAAGTAAGAAACCATATTGTTTAGTGATTCCGCCTCCAAATGTCACGGGTAAATTACATATTGGTCATGCATTAGATAATGCATTACAAGATTCGATTATTCTTTATAAAAGAATGAAAGGCTATGATTGTTTATGGCTACCAGGTATGGATCATGCGGGCATTGCTACACAGGCAAAAGTAGATGCTAGATTAAAGGAACAGGGAATCTCTCGTTATGATTTGGGTAGAGAAGGTTTCTTAAAAAAAGCCTGGGAATGGAAAAATGAATACGCTGATTTTATTCACAAACAATGGGCAAAAACAGGCCTATCAGTTGATTATCGTAAAGAAAGATTTACTTTAGATGAAGGACTTTCAAAAGCAGTTACAAAAGTATTTGTTGATTATTATAAAGAAGGACTGATCTACCAAGGTAAAAGAGTAATCAACTGGGATCCGCAAGCAAAGACTGCATTAAGTAATGTTGAAGTAATTCATAAAGATGTTAAAGGAAAGATGTATTACTTTAAATATCATCTTCTTGATAGTGATGAAACTTTTGATGTAGCAACCACAAGACCTGAAACAATGTATGGTGATGTATGTGTTGTAGTTCATCCAAAAGATGAAAAATTAAATCATCTGATTGGTAAAAAATGTATCAATCCTGCTAATGGCGATATCTTACCGATCATTGGTGATGAATATATTGAAATTGGTTTTGGTACAGGTGCTATGAAATGTACACCAGCTCATGATCCTAATGATTATCAAATAGCTTTAAGACATAATCTAGAAATGCCTATCTGTATGAATGAAGATGGCACTATGAATGAATTAGCTGGTGAATTAAATGGTTTAGACCGTTATGAAGCAAGAGAAAGAACAGTTGAAAAGATTAAAAATCTAGGACAGCTTGTAAAGATTGAAGATATAGGACATTCTGTCGGTTTCTCTGAAAGAACAGATGTAATGGTAGAACCATATTTATCTAAACAATGGTTCGTTAAAATGAAACCATTAGCAGACGATGTTTTAAATGCCCAAAAAGATGAAAAGACAAAAATAAATTTTTATCCACAAAGATTTGAAAAAACATTTACTCAATGGTTAGAAAATATTGAAGACTGGTGCATATCTAGACAATTATGGTGGGGACATAGAATTCCTGTTTGGTATCACAAAGTGACAGGTGAAATATATTGTGAATATGAACCACCAAAAGATTCAGAAAATTATATTCAAGATGAAGATGTATTAGATACTTGGTTCTCAAGTGCATTGTGGCCATTTTCAACTTTAGGTTGGCCTGAAGCAACAGAAGATCTAAACAGATATTATCCAACTGACTGTTTAGTAACAGGTTATGACATTATCTTCTTCTGGGTTGCAAGAATGGCAGTAAGCGCAAGACATTTCACAAAGAATGTTCCATTTAAAGATTGTTTAATTCATGGTCTAGTAAGAGATGAACAAGGAAGAAAGATGTCTAAAACTTTAGGCAATGGAATTGATCCAATTGATATCATTGATAAATACGGATATGATTCATTAAGATTTTTCTTAACGACAGGAACTGCTCCTGGTTATGATTTGAATTTCTCAATTGAAAAAATTGAAGCTGCTTGGAACTTCATCAACAAATTGTGGAATGCGACAAGATTTGTTTTAATGAACAAAGATGAAGAATATAAATATGAACAACCAAAAATAGAAAAAGAAACTGATCATTGGATAATTGAAAAATTAAATCACATCATTGATCAAACAACAATTAATCTTGATCGTTATGAAATGGGAATGGCTGGAAATGAATTAATGAATTTTGTATGGAATGATTTCTGTTCTAATTACATTGAATTTACAAAGGCAACTTTAACTGGTGATAACAAAAAAGAAAAACATGAAACATTAAATACATTAATCTATGTATTAGATGCAATCGTTAGATTATTACATCCATTTATTCCTTTTGTTACTGAAGAACTTTATCAGGCAATTCATGGCGAAGAAGAGACAATCTGTTTAGCATCATGGCCAACTAAAATTTTATGTGACGAAAATAAAGCTAAACAAGTTGATATCTTATTAGAAATTATTAAGACAACAAGAGAAATAAAAATCGAAAATAATCTTAAGCCATCAAAAGAATTATTAATCGTTATTGAAGGCTTTAAAATCAATGATGATGAAATTTCTATTTTAAATAAGATGTGTAAATTAAATGTTATTGATAAGATTGATGATGAAACAATTGTTCGTCCAATAACAAATGGAAAGATTTATTTTAAGATGAATGAAATCGTTAATAAAGAAGAAGAATTAAAAAAGATTAATTCAGAATTAGAAAGATTACAAAGTGAAATTAATCGTTGTAATAATATTCTTAATAACAAATCGTTCGTTGAAAAAGCACCTGCTAGTAAAGTAGAAGAAGAAAAACAAAAATTAATTAATTACCAAAATTCTTTTAATACATTAACGGAAAAGAAAAAAGAATTTATGTAAAAAATTTTTTAGAAAAATTTCTTATAAAAAAATTTTTTCAAAATATTGAAAATAATTTCTAGCATTGTATAATTTTAATTAGATAAATATTTTATTTATCAAATTTAAAGAAAGGGAAAGTGAATATGCCAGTTGCAAAAAAAGCACCAGCTAAAAAGGCTCCAGCTAAAAAAGCTCCTGCAAAGAAAGCAGAAGTAAAGAAAGCTCCAGCTAAGAAAGCTCCAGCTAAAAAGGCTCCTGCAAAGAAAGCTCCAGCTAAGAAAGCAGAAGTAAAGAAAGCTCCAGCTAAAAAGGCTCCAGCTAAAAAAGCTCCAGCAAAGAAAGCACCAGCTAAAAAAGCTCCTGCTAAAAAAGCTCCAGCTAAAAAGGCTCCAGCTAAAAAAGCTAAATAGTTATTAATTAATTTGATAACAAGCTTACTTGAAACAGCTATTCATTTAGCTGTTTTAATTTCCTATAATAAATAAGTAAAGGAGAATAAGATGAAAAAGTTTTTTGAAGAATTTAAAAAGTTCGCAGTTAAAGGTAATGTCTTAGACATGGCCATTGGTGTTGTAATAGGTAGTGCATTTACTGCAATTATTAATTCATTAGTTAGTGATATTATTATGCCTTTAGTTGCTTTAATTACAGGTGATGTAAATTTCGCAGAATTAAAAGTAACATTAAAAGGTGACATCACATTGAACTATGGTTCATTTATTCAATTCGTTGTTAATTTTATTTTAGTTGCCTTAGTATTATTCTTTGTTGTTAAAGCAATTAATAAATTAAAAGAACCAAAAGTTGAAGAGAAGAAAGAACCAGAACCAAGTGAAGAATTAAAAGCACTTAATAAAATAGTTGCTTTACTTGAAAAGAAAAAATAATTAGTAGATAATTTAATTAGATCAAAGATTGAGACACGATTATGTTATTAGGCTTATAGAGAGGTTGTGGTTGGTGAAAACAACTAGCAGGTAACATGGATTACTACTCATGAGTTCTTTTTAATAAAAAGACGTTACTCGCGTTAAGAGAAAAGTTATAAACCAAGGTGGTACCGCGCATTTGCGCCCTTATGCCACCTTTTATTTTGAAGGAGAATATTTATGATTGATGTAAAAGAAAATGAAAAATTGAATGTCTTAAATCACTCATGTGCGCATTTACTAGCACAAGCAATTTCACATTTATATCCAGGTGCAAAATTCTGGGTAGGACCAGTTATCACTGAAGGTTTTTATTATGATATTGATTTGGGTGATAAAGTAATTTCTGAAGCAGATTTTCCTGCAATTGAAAAAGAAATGAAGAAGATTTCTAAAGATGGAAAAAGAATTATCAGAAATGAAATTTCTAAAGAAGAAGCTTTGGAAAGATTTAAAGATGATCCATACAAGATTGATTTAATCAATAATATGGATGAACAATCTACTATCATATCAACTTATACACAAGGTGACTTTACTGATTTATGTCGTGGTCCACATGTGGAAAGCGTTAAAGAATTAAAATATTTTAAATTATTAAAAGCATCTGGTGCCTATTGGAAAGGTGATGCGAAAAATAAAATGCTTCAAAGAATTTATGGTATATGTTTTCCAACTGAAGAAGAATTAAATGAACATTTACATTTATTAGAAGAAGCTAAAAAAAGGGATCATCGTAAATTAGGTAAAGAATTAGAATTATTCATGTTGTCTGAATATGGGCCAGGTCTTCCATTCTGGCTTCCTAAAGGTTATACACTAAGAAGGACATTAGAAGACTTCTGGTTAAAGCTTCATTCAGAAAGAGGATATCAGACAATTGATACACCAATTTTCTTAAATCGTGAATTATGGGAAACTTCAGGACACTGGGATCATTATAAAGATGACATGTACACATTTGAAGTAGAAGATGGAACTTATGCGATTAAACCAATGAACTGTCCTGGTGCTATTTTGGTATACAACAATTCATTACATTCATATCGTGAATTACCATTAAGATATACTGAATTAGGTCATGTGCATCGTTATGAAGCAAGTGGTGCTTTAAATGGTTTATTTAGAGTCAGAGGCTTCACACAAGATGATGCGCATATCTTATTGATGGAAAGTCAGATTGGTGATGAAGTAGGACGTATCTTAGAATTATATGATCATGTCTATTCAATCTTTGGCTTGAATTATTCAATTGAATTATCAACTAGACCTGATGATTTTATTGGTGAAATTGAAGTTTGGAATGAAGCAGAAAAAGCACTAGAGAAAGCATGTCTAGCGACTGGCCATAATTTCAAAATTAATCCAGGTGATGGTGCTTTCTATGGACCAAAATTAGATTTCAAATTAACTGATTCACTTGGAAGAATCTGGCAATGTGGAACTGTACAGTTAGATATGCAATTACCTGGTAGATTTAATTGTGTTTATATTGCGGAAGATGGTTCTAAGAAAACACCAGTAATGATACATCGTGCTTGCTTTGGCTCACTAGAAAGATTTATCGGTATCATCATTGAAAACTATGGCGGTGCATTCCCACTTTGGTTAGCACCAGAACAGATTAGAATCGTTCCTGTTAATAGTGAAATACATAGCGAATACGCTCATGAATTAAAAGCTATCTTTGAAAAGGAAGGCTTTAAAGTAAGCGTTGATGATCGAAATGAAAAATTAGGTTATCGTATAAGAGAAGCTCAACTTAAAAAGATACCAGTTGAAATAGTTGTTGGTGATTCTGAAAAAGAAAACAGAAGTGTTAATATTAGACGCTTCGGCAAACAAGATAGTCAAACTCTTTCTATTGAAGAAGCTATCAAATCTTTTAAAGAAGAAAGTAATATATGTTAAAGAAACTTTTTATCATCCTGATATCAATTCTTCTATTAACAGCTTGTAGACCTGTTAGTCATAATGAAGAAAACAAAGCATCATTTTCGATTCTATCTTTTCGTGATGCTTCTTGTTTTTCTTTATTACCAATCTTAAATGATGACTATAGTATTTCGACAAGTCTTTCATATGATGCCTTTAATGATGCTTTTGTAAATAATTCATATGATATTGTTATTTCACCAATTGATGTCGGTGTTAAAAAGATACTTGAAGGAAGCGATTATAAGTTATTAGCAGTTTTAGAATTTAGTACTTTAAAACTATATAGTGATAGAGATTATTTAAACTACGGTCAAATAGGTGCTTTAAATCAAAATGGTGTCTATACATCAGTTATTGAATATTTAAGAAAGAGTGATTTAAAAAACTATTCAGTTGTTTGGTTTAACAATATTGATGAAATGATGGATAGTTACAATGATAATAAAATAAGTGGTGTCATTGTTGATGAATATAATATCAATTATTTAAAAAAGAATATGGACATCGGTTTTAATGAAATCATTGATTTAAATGAATCTTATGAATATTTGACATATTATCCTAATTATCCTGTATGTGGTCTATTTGTATCAAATAAACTAATTGATAATAATCAAAATGAATTAGTTGCTTTCTCTAGAACTATCAAAACAAATATTTCTTCTTTCAAGAATGATAAGACAACACTAAATAACGCCCTTATCAATTCTGATTTAAATAGACTAGGTTTTAATGATTTGAGTTTAATAAGAGAATCATATGATTATTGTGGACTTGATTTTGTATATGGAAGTGAAATATATGATTCTATTGAAATCTTATTAGAACAATGTGATATTGAAATTATAGAAAGTATTATTATCAAATAATGAAAAAGAATTCTATTTATGCAATAGTGGCAATTATCGTCATTTATGTTGCCTTAAGTTTAATAATTCAAAAGGAATATATACTTCCTAATTTTTATGATATTCTACTTTCATTAAAGAATATAATCTTTTCTAAATCATTTCTGATTATTGTCTTTACTACAATCTATCGAACACTTATCGGCCTTATCATAAGTTTTATTGTCGCTATCGTTTTAGCTTTTCTGGCATATTTTAAAAAAGGTATTAGAGATTTCTTAAATCCAATTTATGTCATGTTTAAAACTATTCCTAATATTACATATATTATTGTGGCTTTAATATGGTTAGGAAGAAATGGCAGTGCTATTTTAGTTTCTTCATTAGTTGTCTTTCCAATATTCTATAATTCATTATTATCTGCTTTATTGAATATTGATGAAGAACTTATTGAAGTTACTAATCTTTATGACATATCAGACATTTATAAGATTAAGAAAGTGTATTTACCATTAATCAGAAATGACATCATAACTTCTTTGAGTAATTGTTGTTCATTAGGATTCAAAGTTTCAATCATGGCTGAAATATTAGCACAGGTAAAAAGTGGTATTGGTAAAGAACTATATTTCGCTAAAGCTAATTTTATGATGGCTGATATATTTGCTTGGACGATTATAATAATTCTTATTTCAACTTTAGTTGATTATTTATTGTCTCTATTAAAAAATAAATAGCTTATTAGCTATTTATTTCTTTTATTAAATATTCTTTTAATTTATCAAGTGGTAGTTCGATTGTTTCATCGCTACCACGTTTTTTAATTTCCACAATTCCTTCACTTGCTTTTTTACCTACAGTGATGCGATATGGAATACCAATTAAATCTGCGTCATTGAATTTAATACCAGGTCTTTCATTACGATCATCTAGGATACATTCAATACCTTCTTTATTTAACTTTTCATATAAATCGTTACCTAATTTATTTTGGATTTCATCTTTTGTGGACATGATTAAGATTATGCAATGATATGGAGCAATATTCTTAGGCCAGATAATTCCTTTTTCATCATTATTCTGTTCAACGATGGCAGCCATAGTTCTGCCTAGCCCTATACCATAAGAACCCATCCAGACGTCTTCTTCTTTATTGTCTTGGTTTAAGAAATGTAAATCCATTGCTTTGGCATATTTAGTGCCTAATTTAAATGTGTTGCCGATTTCAATTCCTTTTGTAAGTTTTAAAGGTTTGCCACAAATAGGGCAGATATCGCCTTCCTTAACATTGACGATATCACCAGCTACTTCATATTTAAAATCTTTAGGATTAGTATTGATATAGTGATAACCTTCTTTATTGGCACCTGTTACAAAATTGCGCATCTTTAATACTTCATTATCAACAACAATCTTGGCATTTAAACCAATTGGGCCAGTATATCCTGGTATTGCATTAGATGAAGCTATTAAAGCATCATCCGCAAAAGCAATTTCTTTACATCCTAATAACTTTGTAACTTTAGTTTCATTTAATTCTCTATCACCTCTTACAAAGAAGATAACTAACTGTCCATCAACATTCATAAGTAAGGCTTTTACAGAATTTTCTTGTTTAACATTTAAGAATTCACATACTTCTTCAATTGATTCTTTGTGTGGTGTTTCAACCATTTCTAATTGTTTTTCTTCTTCATTTGAGTAATCACTAGAAACTAATTGTGCTACTTCAACATTGCTGGAATATCCGCAATCACAATAGAATATCGCATCTTCACCAATTGGAGTTATAGCTTGGAATTCTTCTGATAACAAGCCACCCATAATTCCTGTATCAGCTTTTACAATGCGATAATCGATACCCATCTCATCAAATGATTCTTTATAGGCATCAAACATCTTTTTATAAGATGAATCTAATCCTTCTTCATTTGTATCAAAAGAGTAGGCATCTTTCATCACAAATTCTTTTACTCTAATTAAGCCAAATCTGGCTCTAGGCTCATCACGATATTTAGTTTGGAATTGATATAGATTAAAAGGCATATCTTTATAAGATCTGATCATTGATTTAGCTGCGTAGGCAAAAAGTTCTTCGTGTGTTGGCCCTAAAACCATATCTTTGCCACCTCTATCTTTTAATTTAAAGATTGATGGACCAAAACCAGCTAATCTTCCTGAATCTTCGTAATATTCACTTGCGATAAGTGCTGGCATCTTAACTTCTTGAGCACCAGCCTTATTCATATTCTTTCTAATGATATTTTCAATCTTGTTTTGAACTCTTAAGCCAAGAGGCAACATCATATAAATACCAGCTGATGTCTTTTTAATAAAGCCAGCTTTAACTAGAAGATTGCCACTAGCTGAATCTTCATCTCTTGCATCTTCTCTTAGGGTATA
>CAMKTV010000024.1 GCA_946415785.1 uncultured Solobacterium sp. | reverse complement strand
ATTCAATAAATTCACCACCGAATCTTAATTTGAAAAGATAGATGCCATAGATTGGTGAATTCTTATCAACTTTTCCTTCTGATCCATAGAAGTCAACATATTTATAACCATTATCTTTACTGTCTAATAAGATGTGATAATAAAGTTCATAATTGCCGTTTAAGAAAGGAAGGGCATCACTATTTCCACCATGTATTGTCCAGACAGTTTCTCCAAATTTTGCGGTAATTATTGAAGATAAGATTACTTCTTTTTTATCAATATTATCGATTTCTTCTTTATGTTTTAATATTTTATTTCTTTTTGAAGCTAAATCATTTAATTTGTTTTCATTTTTTTGATTATGGGCTTTAGCTTTTATATTTTCAATTTCTGCATCAACATCTTCCAGTTTCTTTTTAAATATTTCTTTTAATTCATCAATATTGACACTGGCAACATAAATATCGGCTTCATCCTTGGCAAATAATTTTTCATAAAAATTCTTAAAATAATCATAATCTTCTACAAATAATTTCTTCCTTAAAGATGTTTCTTTCATTACCTCATAGAATTCATCTAGTGCATTTTCACCATTCTTTTTGATTGTTATATGATATGGATTATTTTCTTTGATGATCTTTTTAGTAGTATTATGAAGACTATTAAAGATATCTTCTTTAGATTTAGAAACATCTACTCTGAAAGTAAAACGAGGAGCTGAAGATTCAGTGAATTTTGTGGTAAAGCCTCTATGTCTTCCACCATTTTCTTTAAAGAAATCAATTAATGAAAGATTATATTCATCTGTATAGATAGGGAAAGCATTTTCATCAAGCTTTCTAATAATTAATGCAGGATTAATTTTTAAATACAATCCATTTTTGTTTTTAACATATTCCTTTAACTGTTTAATGATTTCTTTTAACAATTCTTTATCATTATAGTCAGCCACAAAACCACATGGACAATAATATGTTTTATATGGTCCAATCTTTTTTTCTAATAAAAGGGCAGATGCGATTATCTTATCTTCATCATAAAAACCTAGATACAATGGCTTGTAATCTCTTTTAAGACTTACATCGCCAAAAGCACTTGTCTGCATGAAGTGCGCTTGTTTATTATTGATAAGAAAATCATCTAATTCTTTATCGGTAATATTTTTTAACAACATATAAAAATTATATCATTTATTCGTTTTTGAAAGCCTTATATGAATAATTCGCTATGTTATAATTAGAAAGATGAAATATGATGTAATAGTAGTTGGTGGTGGCGTAATAGGATGCGCCATCTTAAGAGAATTATCTAAATACAATCTAAAAATCGCGCTTTTGGAAAAGGAGGAAGATGTTTGTTCAGGGACTTCAAAAGCTAATAGCGCCATTATTCATGCTGGCTATGATGCTGAAAATGGTACTTTAAAAGCAAGATTTAATGTTGAAGGTTGTAAATTAACTAAGCAATTGGCTAAAGATTTAGATTTCACTTATATCAATAATGGGTCTTTTGTGGTCTGTTTTGATGAAACTGATATGCCAGGGCTAGAGAATCTTTATGAAAGAGGCATCAAAAATGGTGTTGAAGGCTTAGAGATTATTAGTGGTGAAAAGGCAAGAGAATTAGAACCTAATTTATCTAAAAATGTCTATGCTGCTTTATATGCTAAATCTGCTGGTATTGTTTGTCCATTTGAAATGACCATTGCCTTTGGTGAAAATGCGATCGCTAATGGTGCCGAAATATTCTTAAATACTAAAGTAGAAAAGATTATTAAAAATGATGAAGGCTATTTAATCAATGACAAATATCAAACCAGATGTATTGTAAATGCTGCTGGTTTATATGGTGATTTTATTCATAATTTGGTCTGTGAAGAAAAGATAGAATTAAGCGCAAGAAAAGGTGACTATTGTCTATTTGATAAAGAAGTTGGTTCATTAGTTAAGCATACTATTTTCCAATTACCTAATAAATTTGGTAAGGGTGTCCTTGTTGCACCAACAGCTCATGGGAATATGCTTATAGGCCCTAGTGCTACTGACATATTAGATAAGGAAGCAACCGCAACAACTCAAAAAGATTTAAATATGATAATCGAAAAATCAAGATTGTCAGTCGAATGTATTCCGATGAATAAGGTCATTACATCTTTTTCAGGTTTAAGAGCTAGACCTTCAGGCAACGATTTTATTATTAAAGAAGCGGCTGATAATTTCTTTGATGCTGTAGGTATTGAATCTCCAGGTTTAAGTAGTGCTCCTGCAATTGGTGTTTATTTAAGTGAAATGATTGCTAATAAGTTAAATGCCAGAAAGAAAGATAATTTTATTAATACAAGAAAAGGTATTAATAAATTAAATAAGATGGATAAAGAAACTAGAGCTAAACTAATCAAAGAAAATCCATTATATGGTAATATAATTTGTCGTTGTGAAGAAATATCAGAAGGGGAAATAGTTGATGCTATTCATCGCCCAATTCCCGCTACATCACTTGATGCAATCAAAAGAAGAGTAAGAGCAGGCATGGGAAGATGTCAGGGTGGATTCTGTAGTCCAAAAGTTATGGAAATCATTGCCAGAGAACTTAATAAGCCACTACAAGAAGTAACAAAAAATAATTCTGCTTCTTTATTAGTATATGGAAGGCTAGGTGAAGAAGAATGAAATATGATGTTGTAATAATTGGTGGTGGTCCTGCTGGTTTAGCAGCTGCTATCAGTGTTAAGAAACAGGGAATTGATAATATCCTAATTATCGAAAGAGATGATAAACTTGGTGGTATTTTAAACCAGTGCATTCATAATGGTTTTGGTTTACATACATTTAAAGAAGAACTAACTGGACCTGAATATGCACAAAGATATGTAGATAAAGTATTGGAACTCGATATTCCATATATTTTAAATTCAATGGTAGTTGATATAAGTGCCGATAAGAAGGTGACTTATGTATCTAAACAAGATGGTTTAAATACAATTGAAGCTAAGGCTGTTATTCTGGCTATGGGTTGCAGAGAAAGACCTCGTGGTGCTTTAAATATCCCAGGATATAGACCTGCCGGTATTTATTCAGCTGGTACAGCTCAAAGATTAATGAATATTGAAGGCTATAAAGTTGGGCATGAAGTTGTAATTTTAGGGTCGGGTGATATTGGGCTTATCATGGCAAGACGTATGACACTAGAGGGCGCTAAAGTTAAATGTGTAGCTGAATTAATGCCTTATTCTGGCGGACTTAAAAGAAATATTGTTCAATGTCTAAATGATTATAATATTCCTTTATTGTTATCTCATACAGTAGTTGATATCAAAGGAAAAAATAGAGTTGAAAGCATCACTTTAGCGAAAGTTGATGAAAACAGAAAACCAATACCAGGAACAGAGAAAGAATATAAGTGTGATACATTACTGTTATCTGTTGGACTATTACCTGAAAATGAATTATCTAAATTAGCTGATGTGCAGTTATCAAGGGTAACCAGTGGTCCACTTGTTAACGATAATTTTGAAACTAATATTGAAGGAATCTTTGCCTGTGGTAATGTTTTACATGTTCATGATTTGGTTGATTATGTTTCTAGTGAAGCTGAACTTGCTGGATATTATGCTGCTAAATATATTCTGGATAAGAAAGAACATCATAAATATTTAAATATCGATGTAAAAGATGGTGTCAGATATACAGTTCCATCTAAAATTGATGTCGATAATATGGAAGATAGAATCGTTGTCCGCTTTAGAGTAGATAATGAATATCGCAACAAGAGCATCGCTGTTTTAAAGAATGATGAAGAATTAAAAGTAATAAAGAAACGTGTTTTAGCTCCTGGTGAGATGGAACAGATATTCTTGAATAAAAATGAATTGCATGATGCTAAGACTCTTACAATATGTCTAAAGGAGGCTCAATAATGGAAAAAGAAATGATCTGTATTGGTTGTCCATTGGGTTGTAATTTAATAGTTAAAGTAGATGGTGAAGAAATATTAGTAAGTGGCAATACCTGTCCTAATGGTGAAAAATATGCCAAAGAAGAAATTTCAAATCCTGCCCGTATTATCACTTCTACTGTTGAAGTCAAAAATGGCGAATTAACAAGAGTTTCATGTAAGAGCCAAAGAGCTATTCCAAAAGATAAAATCTTTGATGTAATGAAAGAAATAAGGAAAAAAGAAGTTGTCGCTCCTGTTAAGATTGGTGATATATTAATTGAAAATGTATGTGATACAGATATTAATATAATTGCTACAAAGAATATAAAAAAAGAAGTTTAACTTCTTTTTTTATAATCCATAAACTTTATAGAGCAGTAACATTTGCAGCTTGAGGGCCTTTTTCGCCTTCAGTAACTTCATAACTTACTGATTGTCCATTCGCTAAAGTTTTATAGCCTTCACTGTTGATTGCTGAGAAATGAACGAATACTTCATTTCCATCATCACCAGTTATGAAGCCATAACCCTTGGTTGGATTAAACCATTTAACTTTACCAGTCATCATATCCCCTAACTAGCATTTATATATGCATTTTTATATTAAAACTTTTTTATGATGTTTTCAAATCTATTTGAGAAATTCTCTTAAATCTTGGGCAAATTC
Source organism: uncultured Solobacterium sp. (assembly GCA_946415785.1). Taxonomy (GTDB): domain Bacteria; phylum Bacillota_I; class Bacilli_A; order Erysipelotrichales; family Erysipelotrichaceae; genus Colivicinus. The sequence goes on along the minus strand of CAMKTV010000024.1, from coordinate 12,589 downwards.
AAGAACTGCTTCTTCTTTTGTTGCCCATGAAGTCACAAAACGACATACTGATCTATTATTATCATATGCCTCCCAAACAATAAATTCACATTTTGTCTGTAACTTTTTAATAACATCATTATCAAGAATTACAAAGATCTGATTTGTAGGTGATTCCACATAGAAAGGAATCTTTAAAGCTTCAAAGACATATCTTAAAGCATCCGCAATCTTATTGGCATGTTTAGCTAATTTAAGATATAGATTATTTTCAAATAATGTTTTAAATGATAAACCAATGACTCTTCCTTTTGCCAACATTTGACCTTTTTGTTTAATTTGATGGCGAAAATCTTGTTTTAATTCATCATTTACAATAACTAACGCTTCACCAAGTAAGGCACCGTTTTTTGTACCGCCAATATAGAAACAATCTAGATAATTTGGAATATCTTCAAGTTTTAAATCATTTTCTTTAAATGCTAATGCGTTCGCAAGCCTGGCGCCATCCATATAGAAATATAAATTATAACGTTTGCAGATTTCTTTTAATAATCTGATTTCTTCTAAATTATAGATTGTACCTAGTTCTGTAGGATTAGAAATAAATAACATCTTTGGTTTAACCATGTGTTCATCATTATGTTTTTCTAATACTTCAATCAAAGCCTTAGGATCTACTTTACCATCACGATGTTCTATTTCAATAATTTTGTGTCCAGTTGCCTCTATTGCACCAGTTTCATGAACAGCAATATGACCTGTTTTAGCAGCTACAACTGCTTCGTGTGGCCTTAAAGCACTAGAAATAGCCAAGATATTACAAGGTGTGCCACCAGGTAAAAGATGAATATCTACGTCTTCTCTTTTAAGAGCTTTTTTAATAAGGGTTTTAGCTTCATTAGAATATTCATCAAGCCCGTAGCCAGTCACTTGTTTATAATTATTTTTAATAATTTCTTCTAAAATTTCTGGAGCGCATCCTTCTAAGTAATCACTTTGAAAATTGTACATAATTAGACCTCTTTATATCCTATATAATAACATATTTTTATCTAATCTAATCTTTGTTAAAATGTATGTATGGCAAATAATGATAAAAAGAAATTTCTTAAATTTGCATTAAAACAGACAATTGTTTTCTTTGTTACAGCGGCAGTTGTCTTTTTATTGCAAGTCAACTGGCATTTTTTAGGTGTTAAGCCTGCACACGATGATGCCTATAAATATCAAACCAGAGCCTGTTTAGCTTTTTATCCAAAAAGTGAAAAGGGTAGATCAGTAGCTAAAGATTTATGTGAGAACGCTGAAAAGAATTCAATCTTTGACTATGCTTTAATTCCCTATGGTGATTATTATTTAGTTCAATATAATGATGGCACCAATTATTATGTTGATTATGATTACAATGAATTAGAGATTAAAGAAATAAGTGAAAAAGGAAGAGTTATCATCTCTGATTATTTAAGATATTCAATGAAAAAAGATGAAATAGATAAAGCCTATACCTATGAATTCTTAATGGAAACTAAACCTGAAAATATTGATATTTCAAATTGTAAATATGAAGTTGTAGGTAAAGATTTAAAGATATATTTCCCTAAATATGATTATGATTTATTAATCCCACTTAAATATATGCAAGAAGCTGCCAATATTAATTTGGGATATGAGAATGAATTGTATGTAAAACCAAGATACGTTTCTGAAAATAGAAAGATGATTTGTTTTACATTTGATGATGGTCCAAATATTAAAACCAGCTCTAAGATTGTTGATAAATTATATGAATTAGATAGTTCAGGCACGTTCTTTGTGTTGGGCAACAGATTAAGCCAAAATGTCATTGAATTCTGTAGAGATTCAATTGAAAAGGGAATGGAATATGGCTCACATACACAAAGTCATACAAGTTTAACTAAATTATCTGAAAGCCAGATCTACAATGAAATAATGACACCTTATCATGATTTATATGATGGTGAATATGGCTTTGGCTATATGATGAAAGTATTTAGACCACCTTATGGAAATCGTAATTCGACTGTAGATAACGCAACTTTTTTAACTGCAATATTATGGAATGTAGATTCTTTGGATTGGAAATATCGCACAATGTATGATCATGATGAATGTGTAGATGTCATTTTCAATAAAGTCGTAAAAGAAACAGATGAAAATGATGTTGTCCTATTCCACGATATATATGAGACTAGTGCTGATGCTGTTTGTGAATTAATAGAATATTATGTTAAAGAAGGCTATCAGATTGTAAATGTTTCTGAACTGATGGCTTACTTAAATATAGAAAATGTCTCTCATTTTTCTGGTCGATAATTATTTATAATATTTTTTAAATAATCATTAAATTCTTTTGCTACATTTTTTTCTTTGATTAAGATATCTTTTCCATATTCAACAATTTTAGAAAAGAAGATATTATTTACATTTACTTTTAATGCTATTCCTTCTTTTGTTTTTATAGCATTAGGAAAATCATCAAGAATTCTTTCAATTAAATAATCGTGATTTTTTAAAATAATTAAAGTAACATTTTCTGATTTTCCTTTATAAAAAGAATTAGATGATTCATTAATATGTTCAATAATGGAACTTTTAGATATTACAATATTATCTAATTGCTCACATATATTTAAATCTAATATATTATCAAAACGGAAATGATATATCTTCTTATTGTTTGGATAATGATAATAGAAATAATAATAGTCATTATTACGATGTAAATAAAGAGGGAAGATTAATTCATTTTCTTTATTCTTTCTTTTTACAATGACTGCTTTTTTATCTTTAATTGCTTCAAGAATTAGCTCTAATCTATGAAGTAATTTCTTATCTTTATGTAGATTATTAAAAGATAAATCGTTCAAAAGTTTTTCTTCATCTAAAGATAGGAATGAATATAATTTTTCATTTAATTTATTCAATAGATTTAAATCCAGGTTTTTTAATGAATACAATGAATCCTGAATTAATTTAATTTCTGCTAAAGAAAAAGGGGCTTCTAATAAATAATAGCCTTGGCCATCATATTCAATAACTAATCCAAAATCATTTAAGACCTTAATATCTTCATAGATAGTTTTACGGTTTGTATTATTAATGCCAGCTTTTTCTAAATGAGTGATTATATCAAAACAGGTTACTCTTTTATCTTCATTTGTGTATTTAATTAAATAGTGTAATATTTCTAATAAACGTTTACGATTTTTCTCCATAATTAAATTTTATATCTGTCCAAATATTTGGACAAGCATAAATTATAAAAAGTATAAAGTATAGTTGTGGAGGGAAAAGATATGAAGAAAATGTTGATTTATAATTTAGTTTTAATTCTCTTAGCTTGGGTATCATTTTTAAATGGCTTTTATATTACTGGTATGCTTTTAGGAATTCTTTGTGCATCTTATGATATTTACTTTCTTAAAACAATAAACAGCTGGCGCTTACTTTTCGTTTATTTCATTTTTATATTAATATCATTTATGATGATTAAACATAGCATATTAAAAGAAATGTTTAATGGGATCTATTTCTTTATGATAATCATTATGTTTGGTAACGCCTTAATTAACGAGATTGTTTCTAATGCCAAGACAAATCAAATCTATTTACCTTATGTAGTACTATCAGTTACAAGTCTATTCAGTCTTTTCTTGGCTTTATTAATACCAGATTTTAGTATATTACCTGATTATAAAAATACAGTTTTAGTGCTTGTGCTTATTATCTTTTTCCCTTCATTTATTTCAATTACAATTAATCTTTTATCTAAATATTTGAAATATTTAAAACCGAGAAAATTATATAATAGTTCTATAAAGTAGGGGCACATTATGGAACAACATGAAATCACTTCTAGACATCCTTTATTAGATGAAAATGGCCATTTAATTGAAGCTGGCTATGCGAAATCACTTATTCTTGATTATGACCGCAAAAAGATTAAAGCTAATAGTCTAAGAATAAAGGAGTGGGATTATTATCTAATTACCAATAAAGATTTTGCGGTAGCCTTAACGATTGCGGATAATTCATATATGGGTTTAGATTCAATTTCTTTATTGAATTTTAAAGAAGGATGGGAACATACTAATTCACCAATGTCTTTATTAACGCTTGGTAAAGTTGGTTTACCTTCTAGCAGTAAAGAAGGCGATGTTAAACATGGCAATAAAAATTATGAAATATCATATAAAAATAAAGGTGACAGAAGAATACTTGAATTTCATATGGATAATTTCTTTGATCATAAGCCAATCAAAGGGCATATAGAATTGATTTGTCCTAAAACTGATTCAATGGTTATAGCAACACCTTTTAAAGATAAACCTAAGGCTTTCTATTACAATCAAAAGATAAATTGTATGCCAGCAAGCGGAAAAGTTGAATTTGATGGTGTAATCTATGAATTTAAACCTAATGAATCAATGGCTGTATTAGATTGGGGAAGAGGCGTTTGGACATATAAGAATACCTGGTATTGGGGCTCATTGTCTACATATGTTGACGGTATTCCTTTTGGCTTTAATATTGGCTATGGCTTTGGGGATACCAGTAAAGCTAGTGAAAATATGCTTTTCTATAATAATATTGCCCACAAGCTAAGCCAGGTTACTTTCAACATTCCATTAAAAGATGGCAAGGATGATTATTTATCTCCTTGTACTTTTACCAGTGATGATGGAAGATTTGAATTATCATTTAAACCTATAATGGATAGAGCATCTTGTACAAATGTAGGAATTATCTGTTCAGATCAGCATCAGGTCTTTGGCTTATTTACTGGTGATGTCATTTTAGATGATGGGAAGAAACTTCATATAGAAGATTGCCTGGGCTTTGCGGAAAAAGTAATGAATAAATGGTAGATGTCTAATAAGACATCTTTTTTATGTTAGAATTGTTTATATGTTAAAAAGATTTATTTCTTATTATAAACCACATAAAAAGTTGTTTATTTATGTAATGTTAGTAGATTTGGGCATATGTATTATAAATATGCTTTATCCCATCATCAACAGAACGATGTTAAATGATTTTATACCTAATCGTAAATTTGATCTGGTTGTTATTTTTGGTATTTCATTATTTGTTATTTATTTTATAAAGGCTGCTTTTAAATATATATTTGATTATTATGGCCATAAACTAGGAACATATATTCAAGCTGATATGCGTAAAGAATTGTTCTCTAAGCTAGAAAAACTTCCTTTTAAATATTTTGATGATAATGAGACCGGTAAGATTATGTCTAGTGTTATCAACGACCTTCAGGAAATATCAGAACTTGCTCATCATGGGCCTGAAAACATTTGTATGGCTGTAGTAATGCTGCTGTTCTCTTTCTTTTATCTATCAAGTATCTCTTTACCATTAACCTTAATCATCTTTTCTTGTATGCCTATTTTGTTCTTTATCACCTTTAAACTTCGTATAAAGCATATTAAGGCCACAAGAGAAGCGAGAAAATCTTTAGCGGAAATAAATGCCAATGTAAATTCTTCTATATCAGGTATAAGAGTTACAAGAGCATTTAATAATGAAAATATAGAATTAAAGAAATTCAATCAGGGCAATAATAAATTTATTAATGCAAAATTGTCGCAATTTAAGATGATGTCTATTTTTCATGCGGCCACAACTTATGTTACTGATTTATTTAATGTTGTATGTTTAATTGCTGGTGGTATTTTCTTATATAAGGGTTCAATTACATTTGGTGATTATTCTGCTTTTATTATTTCAATAGGACGCTTTGTAACACCAATTCAAAGCTTAGTTAATTTCGCAGAAGTCTTTCAAGAGGGAACTGCTGGTTTTGAAAGATTTGTTGAATTAATTGATGAGCCAATTGAAACTGATAAAAAGGGTGCCAAAGATTACAAGAAATTAAAAGGTGATATTGAATTTAATAATGTCTGCTTCTCTTATACAAAAGATGCTAAAGAAATATTAAATGATGTTTCCTTTAATGTTAATAAGGGTAAGACCATAGCATTAGTAGGTCCATCGGGTGGAGGCAAGACAACAATATGTCATCTTTTATTAAAGTTCTATCAGATAGATAGTGGTGAAATTAAAATAAACAATATAAATATTGATGATATAAAAATGGAATCTTTAAGAAGACATATTGGCATTGTGCAACAAGATGTTTTCTTATTTAATGGAACATTTTATGACAACATCTTATATGGTCGATTAGATGCCAGCGAAAAAGAAGTAATTGCTGCTAGTAAGAAAGCAAATATCTATGATTACATCATGTCTTTGCCAGAAGGCTTTAATACACAAATTGGTGAAAGGGGCGTTAAATTATCTGGTGGTCAAAAACAAAGATTATCTATCGCCCGTGTCTTTTTGAAAAATCCTGATATCTTAATTCTTGATGAAGCGACATCTTCATTAGACAATACAACAGAAATTATGATTCAAGAATCATTAAATAATCTTAAAAAAGGACGCACAACAATCATTGTCGCGCATCGTTTATCTACTATTCAGAACGCTGATAATATCTTGGTTATTTCTAAAGGTAAGATTATTGAAGAAGGCAATCATAACGAACTTATTAAAAAGAAAAAGGGCTTCTATAGTAAGTTATATAAAGCCCAATTTAAAGATTCTAACGATTCAAAAACTCTGGAATTTATTGATTAGTTACATCTTTTCAATTTCTTCTTTTAATACTTTAACAATTTCATTTTGAGGCAAAGTCTTAACGATTTTCCCTTTTTTAAACATGATGGCACTATCTTTACCGCCAGCTACACCAATATCAGCTCTCGATGCTTCTTGTGGTCCATTAACAGGACAACCCATGATGGCAACCGAAACATTCTTGTTGATGCCATCTAAATATGCTTCCATCTCTTCAACGATTGGTAACATATCATATTGAATTCTGCCACATGTTGGACAAGAAATGAGATTTGGAACATTTTCTTTTAGTTTACACGCTCTTAATAATTTTTTTGCGACTCTTACTTCCTGAACTGGATCTCCACTTATTGAAATTCTGATAGTATCGCCAATACCATCTAATAACAGTCCACCTAAAGCTAGAGAAGATTTAATTGAACTATCTAATAGTCCACCAGCTTCGGTTACACCTAAATGTAAAGGGTAAGGGAATTCTTCAGCGGCTAAACGGTAGACATTGATACATTCTAGTGGATCAGATGATTTAAATGATAGACATATGTCATAAAAATCTAATGATTCAAGAATTCTTAAATGATCTTTTGCGCTTTCAATCATTGCTTTTTCACTATGTTCATATTTTTTATTTAATGAACCAGCATTAATTCCAATTCTAATTGGAACAGATCTTTCTTTACATAAATTTACAATTTCTTTTATCTTATCTTCATTTTCAATGTTGCCAGGATTTAATCTAATTTTATCGATGCCATTATTTATAGCAGCAATCGCAAAGTCAGGATTAAAATGAATATCACCAACTATTGGTATATTTATTTCTTTTTTAATTTCTTTAATTGCTAGAGCATCAGCCATTTCTAAAATAGCTACTCTAACAATTTGACAACCAGCTTTTTCTAATTGTTTTATTTGATTAATAGTTTCTAAAACATTTTTGGTTTTAGTATTAGTCATTGATTGGATAATGACATCATTCTGTCCACCAATAGTTAAAGAACCTACTTTAATTGATCTTGTATTATTTCTTTTATACATTTTTGATTTCTACTACTTCATATCCTAAATCTTCAATTGTCTTTCTGATTGTTTCATCATCAATAGCGGTTTCTTTAATAAGAGCTTTCTTATCTTCTAAAGATACTTCTACTTCTCCGCCTAAAGATTCTAATGCTTCTAAAACATGCTTACGACAATTATTACACATCATTCCTTCAATTAATACTTCTTTATTCATCTTAGTAGCTTCCTCCTTTTTAATATTATATATTCTTAAAGCATTACCTAACACAAACATTGAACTTAGCCACATTGCAATAGAACCATACATTGGCTTTAAGATTAAGCCATATGGAAGATAGAATAGACCAGCAGCTAGAGGGATAAAAATAGAATTATATAAAAGAGCCCAAAATAGATTTTGTTTAATGATGCGCATTGTTTTCTTAGATAAATCATACAAGAAAGAAATATCATTCAAGTCATTTTTCATTAAGATGACATCTGAGCTGGCACTGGCGATATCGCTGGCATTCTTGATTGATAGGGCAATATCAGATGCTGATAAAGCAATCGCATCATTAACACCATCACCAACCATGGCAACAATTCCTTCATTCTTCTTTTCAACAATAAGCTCTTCTTTATCTTCTGGCTTTACTTCATATTTATATTCTTTGATATTTAAAAGTTCAGCTATGTGTCTGGCAGCAATCGCATTATCACCAGTACACATAATAGGATTAATCTTTCTTTTAAAAAGATTATTGATTGCTGCCTTAGATGTATCTCTTAAGATATCAGCTAAATAAACAATTCCTAATAATTTATCATTTTTGCTTACTGCGATGTATGAATAATTATTCTTTAGACAATATTCAATATATTGATCAGGTATATTAATATCTTGCAATAATTTTTTATTGCCAGCTAAATAGATGTCATTATCTTTCTTAGCAATAATTCCTTCACCTGGAATAAACTCACTAGAATCAAAGATAATATTGCCTTCTTGATATTTAGCTAAAATAGCTTTACTGATGGGGTGGTTGGAAGTCTTTTCTATTGAAACTAATGTATTTATAAATTCATCATCAAATATAATTTCATCAATAATATTTAGTTTATTCTTTGTAAGTGTTCCTGTCTTATCGAAAATGATATTTTTTAAATTGCCCATGATTTCTAATATTTCTGGTTTTTTGATTAGGATGCCATATTTTGCGCTGTTACCAACTGCTACGGCAATAGCAGCAGGGGTAGCTAATCCTAAAGCACATGGACAGCTTATAACTAAAACAGATAAGGCAAAATTTAATGACAATTCCAAATCTTCATTGATGATTAGCCAAATTATAAATGTTAATAAAGATATTCCTAGCACTGTAAATACAAAGTACTTTGATATCTTGTCTGCAAATCTTTCGATTGGGATTTTTTCAGTTGTCGCTTTCTTGGTTAAATTAATAATATTTGATAATACAGTGAAGTTGGCATTTTTTGTGATTTTGACTTCAATTGTACTGCTTGTATTAATAGTTCCACCAATTACCTGATCACCAATCTTTTTTAATACAGGTAATGATTCACCAGTAATCATTGATTCATCAAGATTTGTAATGCCTTTAATAATTTCGCCATCTTGTGGTATTGATTCGCCTGGTTTTACTAAAACTAAGTCGCCTTTTTTAAGTTGATCAATTGGAATTATTCTAACTTCATCATTGGCGATTAGATTGGCCTGCATTGGAATAAGAGTTGCTAGACCTCTAATAACTTTAGTGGCTTTAGCTTTTGTGTGACTTTCAATGTATTTTCCAAGCGAGACAATAACCAGTATCATGGCGGATGTTTCAAAATATAAATGATAGGTATTAATTCCTTTGTTTAATTTATACATCGCAAAAAGCGAATAGATGAATGATATTGAAGATGAAATGAAAATTAATGAATCCATGTTAGGACTTAATGATTTTAAAGCTTTAAAGCCAGAATTGTAGAAATGAAAATTTAAAATTATGATAATTAAACTCAAGACAAGTTCAATATACATTACCTTTGTAGGCATATGCATATAGGCCATTGATATAGCCATTAAGGCAATAACCAAAATGATTGATATTATTAAGATAATCTTTTTCTTATTGATAGCTTTTTGTTTATGAATAACTAAAGTATAGCCAGCATTTTTAACTACTTCAGCTAATTTCTCTTCATCTTGTGTACTTTCATCATAGTTGATAGTAACTTCATTTTCTAATAAATTTACAACTGCGCTATTAACACCATCTAATTTATTTAATGCTTTTTCAACGTTGCCTTTGCATATAACACAAGACATCCCTAATACTTCGTATGTTTTTTCCATTTTTACATCCTTTTTTCCAAAATATTATATAATCTCACAATTTTTAAGACTAGTGAAATGACTAGTCTAGTATAATTAAAGTATGAATGTTCAATTATATGTTCGCAGTGTTTATTCCTTGCTTTCAAGTATGTGCACAGTTTCGGGCATGGTTAAAAAAGCTAAAGAATATGGTTATAGCAGTTTAGCTTTGGTTGACAAAAATGTTTTATCTGGCGCCTTAGCCTTTAAAAAGGAAGCAATCAAAAACAACATCAAACCAATTTTCGGTCTTGAATTTGAGATTGAAGTTAATGAAAGAATATTAACTTGCCTTTTATACGCAAAAAACGATGACGGCTTTTTAAATCTAATGGGTCTTTCTTCATATATAAATACAAATGATAATAAAGTAATCGGTTTGGATGTTTTAAATAAGTATCGTTCAAATAATTTTTTAGTATTATTATCTGATTCAATGTTTTTAACTTTCGCTATTGATAAAGGCGAAGATGAAGATGAAGCAATGAAGCTGCAAAAAGAATACTTCGGTGATGATTATTTAGTTGGTATTATCAACCAGAATATCGCTAGAAACGCTACAAGAAACATTAAGATTAAAGAAATATTAAAGAAATATAATATTAAAACAATAGCTTTATCTAAAACTTTATATTTAGAAAAAGAAGATTATAAAGAATTTGAAGTTTTAAAATGTATTAGAGATAAAAGAGTTTTAAAAGATGATGAATATTATTATGATGAAGGAAGACATTTTTTGAGTATTGAAGAATATAAAGACTTATATGCCGAAGAAGATTTAAAGAATAATGATATCTTATCTTCAATGTGTAATGTGAATATTGATTGTCTAACTTCTTTGCCAAGCTTCCCTTGCCCAAACGGCATCAAGACTAAGGATTATTTAATCGCTTTATGTAAAGAAGGACTTAAAAGAAGATTAAAAGGCAATATTAAAAAAGAATATAAAGACCGCTTAGATTATGAATTAAAGATAATCTTAAATATGCATTTCGAAGATTATTTCTTAATCGTCTATGATTTTATTCTTCATGCTAAAAGAAATAATATTTTGGTTGGTCCAGGCAGGGGCTCAGCGGCTGGCTCATTAGTAGCTTATTGTTTAGGAATAACAGATATTGACCCAATCAAATATGGTTTAATCTTCGAAAGATTCTTAAATCCTGAAAGAATCTCTATGCCTGATATTGATACGGACTTCCCAGATAATAGAAGAGACGAAATGTTTGAATATATCAAAGAAAAGTATGGTATTGATCATGTAGGTCATATTGTTACTTATGGAACGCTTAAAGCTAAACAGGTTTTAAGAGATACAGGCAGAGCATTAGGCTATAACTTAAATGAAGTTGATATGATTTGCAAATCTATTCCTAATACGATTGGAATGACTTTAAAAGATGCGATTAATATTTCACCATTATTTAAACAGACAATTTATTCTAGTTCTAAATATCAAGATTTATATAAAACAGCTCTTAAATTTGAAGGTTTCCCTAGACATGAATCAACGCATGCAGCTGGTATTGTCATGTCTAAAAAACCATTAAATGAAGTCGTTCCAGTAATAAAAATTGAAGATGATCTTAATTCTACACAATATACAATGGAACATCTTGAAGAATTAGGTTTAATTAAGATGGATTTTTTAAGTATCAAGAATTTAAGCACTGTCCAAGAAATAGTTGATGATATTAAAACTAATCAAAATTCGAATTTTGATATTAAGAATATTCCATTAGATGATTCAAAGACTTTTGAATTAATTGATAATGTAAATCTTTTAGGTGTCTTCCAATTAGAATCTAATGGTATGCAAAACCTGGCCAGAAAGATGAAACCAAGAAATTTTGAAGAACTTGGAATGATGATTGCCTTATTTAGACCAGGACCTATGGAAAATATTCCTAAATTCTTAGAAAACCGAGCTAATCCAAGCAACATCAAATATTTTGTTCCTGCCTTAATGCCTATATTAGAAGAAACTTATGGCATTATTGTCTATCAGGAACAAATCATGTCTATCGCTCGTACTTTAGCTGGTTTCTCTTATGGCAAAGCTGATATTTTAAGAAGAGCGATGTCTAAAAAGAAGGCTAATGAATTAGAGAGCCTCCAAAATGATTTCATTAAAGGCTGTATAAAAAATGGCTATGATTCTAATGTTGCTACACAGATTTATGATTTGGTTTTAAAATTCGCCAATTATGGTTTTAATAAATCACATTCTGTTGTCTATTCTTATGTGGCTTATTGGCTCGCATATCTTAAGGCTAATTATTCTAAATATTTTTATAAAGCATTATTGAATAGTGTAATTGGTTCGCAAGAAAAGACTTATGATTATTTATTAGAATGTAATAAAGTTAAACAGGAAATAAAAGGTATCTCAATTAATAAATCAACTCTTGAATATATTATTGAACAAGATGCTATATTAATGCCGTTGACTATCTGTAAAGATGTAGGGCGTGTTAGTGCTATTAAAATATTAGAAGAAAGAAATACTAATGGAGCATATAAAGATTATATTGATTG
>CAMKTV010000023.1 GCA_946415785.1 uncultured Solobacterium sp. | reverse complement strand
AAGGAATCTTTAATAAACAACATTAATAATATTGATGAAAGATTAAAACAAGCAAAAGAGAGTTTTGATATTTTCATAAACAAAAATAAGACATTAAATGAAAATCTAGAAAATACTCATAAAGCTAATATGCAGGTTATTAGTGATAAAAAAGTTGAAATCAATGATGCGCTTGTAAAACTTGAAGAAAAACGTAATGATGACAAACTTAACTACGAGGCAAGTATAAAAGAATTATTTGATAAGAGAAAACAATATCAAGAAGAATATGATAATAAGATCAATAATCTAAAAGAAAATCAAGATAAAAAGTTAGCAGAAGAGAATAATAAATTTGAACAGGCTAAAGCTTCTTTATATGAAAGTCACGAAAATCTGATTCGACAATTAAAAGAAGAATTTGAACAGAAGAAAAATGAATTAGAAAACGCAGCTATTTCAAATAAAGAAGAATTTGAAAAGAATAAAGCAAGTCTTTTACAAGAAATTGCTGAAATCAATGATGAATATCAGTCAAGAATTAATTCTTTTAGATCAAAAAGAACTGATTTATTAATTAATATTGAAAAGATTAAAGAGAATTATAAAAATGAAGAAAACAATTATTTTGTCAATAAAGAAGAATTAGAAAAGACAAAGACTAATACCATTAATGATTTAGAGAATAAATATAAAGAAGAAATGGCAACAATCTTTATTGAACCAGAAATCTTACAGGAATTAGAAAATACAAAAGTTATCTTAAATAATAAGATGCTTGAACATGACAAGAAAATTAGTGAGATTGAAGATGAAAAGAAGAAACTTGATGTTCAAGTTGAAGAAATAAAAAATAATAATAATCAGGAAATTAATGTTGCTAATAAAGAATTAGCTAAACAGAAACAAATCTTTGATAACAAGAAAAATGAAGCTGATGAAGAATATGCAAGACTTGAAGAATCTTTGGCAAATGAAGAAAACAATCTTAACGAATATAACAACAATCTAAATGCTGAAATTGAAGAAATTAAAAATAAGAATAATGAAGAATTAAATGCTTTTATCAGCCAAAAGAATGATGAATATGCATATCAAGAAAATGAATACAAGAATTCTGAAGAATCAATTAGATATGTTTATAATCAAGAAATACAATTTAAACAGGATGAACTTGATTCTACTAAAAATGAATTTAATAATCATTTAGCTGATATCGCTAATCGTAAAGCTAAAGATGAAAGCAATTTCATGAACATCTATGAAAATGTACATTTTAAGACCAATAATCTTCAAAAAGAATATGATGAGCTTAATGAAAAATTAAATAATCAAAGAGCCATCTGGCAAGATGAATTGAATCTTTTACAATCTGAGATGCAAGAGAGCATTCTTTCATTAGAAAATGAAAATAATGCGAAGATATCTGCTAATCGTCAAAGACTGGAAGACGAAATCAATAAAATTAAAGAAAATATTAATAATTTAAATAATGAAATCAGCTGGTTAGAAGAAGATGCTTCTAATAAACATCTAGAATTAAATGCTTATAAGGAACAAAGAGTTAATGAATTAAATGAGTTAAAATTCAATACCAGCAAATTATTAAGTAGCATTACGTCTGATTTAAAAGAATTAGCTCAAAAAGAAATTGAACTAAATAATTATCATAATGAAAGAGTTGCTGATATTAAGAAACAAATCAAGAATATTTTAAATGAACATGAAAGCTTAGAAAGATCTAGACCACTATTAATAAAAAAAGAGAAAGAAGATGCTAGACAAGAATTAATCGCTATAGCCAACGATTTAAAATCTAAGCTTGATGATTTAGATGGTCTTCATAAAGAAATATTAGAAAATCTTGCTAACGATAAAAATGCTAAGATAATTCAAATTGAAGATGAATTAGAAAAGACAATCATTGAAAACGATAAACTTGAAGATGAATACTCTCAAGAATTTAACACACTTAAACAAGCATATGATAATTTGATTGAACTTGAGAATAATAAACAAGATGCATTAAATAAACAGCTAATTGAGATCAAAGACGACTATGAAAACGAACAACTATCATACGAACAATTATCTAAGGAATATGAATCTAAATCAATCTTCAATAATATTCTTGATAATTACATTTCACAAAACCATAACCTTGAAAAAGATAAAGAAGGTCTTGAAAAGAATATCAAACAATTATTGGATGCATACCAGGTTGTTGACAACGAGATCAATAATAAGAAATTATCTTTGATGGAAAACTATCGCAAGAAATCTAAAGAAATCAATGACTATTATCAAAAGATTATTGATAACAATAAAAAACAAGTAGATCAGAACGATGTACTTAAAGGCAACATCTTGGATTTATTTAAGAAATAATAATTATTGAAAAGACATTATTCGAAATTGACTAAGTTCTATTAACTTAGTCATTTCTTTTTCAAACTGTTTAATACTGATTTTCATATAGGAAATATCTAAAGAAATCATCACAAGAGCTTGATTATCAATAGGAATAGATTGAGAAATAGTTAATATTGATATATCTAATTTGGCTAATTTATCACATATTTTAGATAAAGCGCCTTTTTCGTGAATTAGATTAAATGATATAACTAGTTTTTTTGCTTCGTTCTTTTCTTCATAAGGAAAGATATAATCTTGATATTTATAATAGGTGCTTCTTGAAATACCATATTTCTTACATGCTTTAGAAACATTATAAAGAGGATTTTCCTGAACAAGTTTTTTAACAGCTAAAACTTTCTCATAGCATTTAGGTAATAAATCTTTATTGACAATTAATAATTCTTTAGACATTTCTTACTCCATATTTATCGATTTTAACTTCTTTAAAATTAGGAAGATTAATATTTAGTGCTTTATCACTGATGCTTAAACATGTGCTACCAGAGCCTGATATTAGAAAGGCTAGGGCGCCATTTTCTATAGCCATTCTTTTATATTTTGTATAATTTTTTATTAATTTCTTGCGATATGGCTCGTGGATTTTATCATTCATCAAAAAATGTATATTTTCTGGCTTATATTCTTTTAAAGCATCCAAAGCAATAATGGCAGAAGAAATATTATTTACAGCATCATTTATATTGATTTCTTTTTTAATAACTTTTCGTGCTTCTTCAGTATTGATTAGATAGTCTTTTAGAAAGATACCGAAATGCCATTTATTAGAAATATTGTATTTATAAACATTTGAATTGTTGATGACACATAAGCCGCCATATATAGCAGGTGCAACATTATCTGGATGTCCTTCAATAGACAAAGCTAATCTAAAGATTTCATCTTTTGATAAGCAATTATTATTTAAAACACTATATGCATATATACCAGCAACAATTAAACTGCTTGATGAACCAAGCCCGCCTGTAGTAGGAATATTTGCTTTTAATTTGACATTTAAAGGAATGAGTTTATCTTTTTTATATTTAACAGCTTTCTTATATCCTTTTAAAAAGAGATTATTTGTTTTTAAACCTTCTTTTAAAAACCCATCATATTGCCACTTACCTGATTTTTCTATTTCAAAATAATTATATAGATTTAAAGCAATCCCAAGGCAATCAAAACCAATCCCTAAATTTGCGCTAGTTGCAGGAACTTTGAATTTAATCATTATAAGCCTCCAATTTATTCATTAGATAATTAATATCATCTTTTTCAATTACTTCATTAAAACGAGGTTTTAGATTTTTTAGAGCTAATAAATTCTTTGGTATATCAATTTTTGTGTATTCATATAAGATATCCATTGTATCTAAAGTGTCTGATATTTTTTGATCAGTTAAATAATAATATACATCTTTAGAGAATTTGTAAGGTGAAGCAGTTGAAAGAATTACTTTTTTATTATTTGTTTCATATTGTTTACTGCCAGCTACAGCAACTGCAGTATGAGTATCCATTAAATAATCATATTTTTCAAAATACTTTTTAATAGTTTCCTTTACTAATTCTTCGTTGGAATAGTATGCTAAGAAATCTTTTTTAATTGATTCATGTAACGATTTATTAATGACAAATTCTTTTTTATTTTTAAGATCAGTCATTAATTCATTTATATATGAACTGTCTTTTGATTTTAAATATAATAATCTTTCTAAATTGCTAGAAACAAGAATATCAATAGAAGGTGAGCTGGTATTGTATAGAACTCTATTACAATTATAAATGCCAGTATTTATAAAATCTGTTAATACATTGTTTTTGTTAGAAGCACATACCAATTTATCTATTGGGAGCCCCATCTTTTTAGCAAAATATCCCGCTAGGATATCGCCAAAATTTCCTGTTGGAACTACAAAATCAATCTTTTCATCTTTTATAATTTCATTATTATTTAATAAATCAAAATAAGCTTTAAAATAGTAAACGATTTGTGGAATTAAACGTGCAATATTAATTGAATTAGCGCTTGTTAAATTATTTTTTTTACGGTTGAAGATGTCTTTAACTAATCTTTGACAATCATCAAAATTACCTTTAATGCCAATAACTTCAATATTTTCGCCTTCGCTTGTAAGCATTTGTGCTTCTTGAATTGTTGAAACCATTTTATATGGATACAAAACAGTTATTTTTGTGCCTTTAACATTTTTAAATCCTTCAAGAGCTGCCTTACCAGTATCACCACTAGTGGCACTTAAAATCTTGATATTTTGATTATTATCTAAACATTCACTTAGAATTTGTGGCAAAAACTGAAGAGCCAGATCTTTAAAGGCGCTAGTAGGGCCATGAAATAATTCAAGAAAATAGATATCATTTACTTTCTTAAGAGGCGTAATATCAACATCATCAAAACGATTGATATATGCTTTTTCTATTAGAGACTTTATATTAAATTCTTCAAAATACTGTTTAATGATTTCTGTAGCTAATTCAATATAATTTAAATCTTTTAGCTTGTATATATCATTTATTTTCTTTATTTCTTTTGGAATAAATAATCCGCCATCAAAAGATAAGCCTTTTAGAATTGCCTGTTTAGCATTTATTGATAAACTATCATCTCTTGTGCTTGTGTAGAATGTCATACTTATTCCTTGTCTATCTTTCTAAAAAATGATACTATGTTTTTATTGAATAAACAAGTGTATGCAATATATGGACAGAGGTTATTTATGAATATTGCGATATTAGGCTATGGGGTTGTAGGAAAAGGCGTTGAAAAAATTGCCAGAAAAAATAAGATAAATGTATCTTATATTTTAATGCGTGATATTGATAAATTAACTTTGCCTAATATGACAAAAGATTTAAAAGAAATATTAAATGATTCAAATGTAAATTGTGTTGTTGAATGTATTGGCGGTGATAGGCCAGCGTATGATTATGTAAAAGAAGCTATCTTAAAAGGAAAGCATGTCGTTAGTTCTAACAAGAAGATGTTAGTAAATCATTTTAAAGAATTATATCGATTAGCAAATAAAAATAATGTTCATTTATTATTTTCTTCAGCCTGTGGTGGAGGAATTCCTTGGCTTAAAAATTTAGCTTATATAAAAGAAAATGAATCGATATTAGGTTTTAAAGGAATCATGAATGGTACCAGCAATTATATACTTGATAAGATATTTTCTGATGGTTTAGCTTTTAATGATGCTTTAAAAAAGGCTCAAGAACTAGGCTATGCTGAACAAGACCCAAGTGATGATATTGATGGAATTGATACTGCTAATAAAACTATATTATCAATGATTATTGCCTACGGTATAAACTTTGAATTAAAAGAGATATTTATAAAAGGTATAGCAAATATTAGTGATGATGAATATCGTTTTGCACTTAATAATAATTATCGATTAGTCTTATTGGGTAAAGGCCTAAAAAAAGGGAATAAATATACCTTATATGTTATTCCTACCTTTGTTAATAAAAACAGTCAATTCTTTAATATAAAGAATAATTATAATTGTTTCTCTTTATATACTGATAATTTAAAAAATTTATCATTTGTTGGTCAAGGCGCAGGATCTTTGCCTACAGCACAAAATGTAATAAATGATATTTTAGATTTAAATAATCCATATAAATATGAATTTAATGGAACTGAAAAGCCTGATTATTCATTAATCAAATCAAATTTTTATATTCATACTAAGAACAAAATATCAACTAATTTAATTAAAAGAAAAATAGGTGATAATATTTATGTGACAAAGAAAATAAATATTATTGATTTAAAAAAATTGATAAATAAGAATGACTTTGTAGGAGAAATAGAAAATGCTTAAAGTGTGTAAATTTGGCGGCTCATCATTAGCGAGTGGTAAACAGTTAAAAAAGATAAAAAAGATAGTAAATAGTGATGATTCAAGAAAGATTATTGTTGCTTCTGCTTGTGGCAAGTCTAATAAAAATGATCACAAAGTTACTGATTTATTGTATTTATCAATTGCCCATAAAAAATATGGGATGTCTTATGAACATATTATTAAAAACATAAAAGAAAAACATCAATCAATTATTGATGAATTAAAACTTAATTTTAATTTAGATAATGAAATTAAAAAAATAAAACATTTATTAGAATCTAAAGGCAATGATGATGAAATCATTTCTTTTGGTGAATATCTTGCATCTAAATTGCTAGCCTTGTATCTAGATGCTGATTTTGTAGATGCTAAAAAAGTAATTTGTTTTAATTATGATGGTTCTATAAATCTAGAAAAAACAAAAGATAAGTTTTTACCTTATTTAAAAAGCAATAAAAAGATTGTTGTTCCAGGTTTTTATGGTGCATTAGCTAATGGCGTTATAAAAGTTATGTCTAGAGGAGGCTCAGATATTACTGGTTCTATTTTAGCAAATGTTGTAGATGCTGATATATATGAAAACTGGACTGATGTTTCTGGCATTTATGTTTGTGATCCTCACATCATAAAAAATCCTAAAAAGATTAAGACAATTACTTATGCTGAATTAAGAGAGATGTCATATATGGGAGCTAATGTTTTGCATGAAGAGGCAATTTATCCTGTAAAAGAAAAGGGCATACCTATTAATATTCTTAATACAAATAAATACCAGGAAGAAGGCACCATGATTGTTTCTTCTTGTAAGAAAAATGATAAGGTAGGGCCAATCAGTGGCATAACTGGTAAAACAGATTTTTATGTAGTTTCAGTAGCTAAAATCAATTCATCTAGCGAAATTGGCTTTATTAAAAAGATTCTCGAAGTTTTTGAATATTATCGTGTATCAGTGGTTCTTGTCACAACATCAATTGATTCGTTCTCAATAATTGTTGATAAGAATGATGTTAAAAACACAATTTATGAAATTACTAATGAAATTAAAACAAAACTAAAATGTGATGAAGTTTCTATCTACGATAATTTATCATTAGTTTGTGTTGTTGGTCGGGGCATGAAATCTAAAAAAGGTATATCAGGAAAGATTTTCTCGTTATTAGGTGAAAATGATATTAATATTAGAACTATTTCTCAAGGAGCAGATGAAATATCTATTATTGTAGGTGTTGATGATGCTAATTTTGAAAAGACAATTAATTGTATATATGAAAGGTTTGTAAAATAATGAATATCGCAATATTAGGCGCTACTGGTCTAGTTGGCAAAGCAATGATTGATTCATTGATTGAAGAAAATATTAAAGTTGATAAATTAAAGCTTTTCGCTAGTGAAAGATCATTAGGACAAGCAATAAATTTTAAAGGTAAAGAAATTCCGATTGAAATAATTAAAGAAGACTCTTTCAAAAATATGGATGTAGTCTTGGGCGCAGGCAGTAAAGAACTAGCTAAAGAATGTGCATCTAAAATACTTGAAGCAGGGGCTGTATTTATTGATAATTCAAGTTATTTTCGCATGCAAGAAGATGTTCCTTTGATTGTACCTGAAATTAATTCTGAAGACATTAAGAAACATCGTGGCATTATCGCCAATCCTAATTGCTCAACCATCATTTCATTAATGGCTATAAATGCTATTAATAAACTATCACCAATTGAATCAATAATTGCATCAACTTATCAGGCTGTTTCCGGTGCTGGCAAAGAAGGCTTAAACGAATTAGAAGAAGAAATTAAAAATCTTGATTATAAGCCAAATGTTTTTCCTTATCCTATCGCATATAATTGCATACCTTCTATTGATGAAGCAAGCGAAGATGATTATACAAAAGAAGAATTAAAACTTTTATATGAAAGTAGAAAAATAATGCATTTACCTGATTTAAAAGTAACATGTACATGCGTTAGAGTTCCTACACTTAGAAGTCATTGCATATCGTTATCAATAAAATGTAAAGATCCTTTAAATGTTGAAGAGGTAAAAGAATCCATTTCTAAACAAAAAGGCGTTATTTTATATGATGATTTAAAAGTTAAAAAATATCCTATGCCTATAATCACTGCAAATCAAAATAAAGTATTTGTTGGCAGAATTAGAAAAGACAATGTATTTGATGGTGGTATTGCCTTATTCTGTTCTGGAGATCAAATTAGAAAAGGTGCTGCTTATAATGCTGTTTCTATAATAAAATATCTATAAAGAGGAAATATGTTTTTTTCAAAAGATCGAAGCAACGAAAGATATTATGACAATATCTTTCCAATAATTGATGCCTGCAAAAAAGACAGTGATCCAAATAAAATAAATGGCACTGTCGGTTCTTTGTATGGGGAAGATGAAATAATCATTACTTATAAAACCGTTTTTAATTGTTTTAGAAATCTAAACAATGAAACAATGGCTTCTTATGCATCAGGATCTTTTGGCAATGTTGAATTTAATAAAGCTATTTCAAAATTTGCTTTAGAAAATAAAATAAATAATTATCGCTTGATTCCAAGTCCTGGAGGAACTGGTGCTTTATATCTTGGATTTAATATTTCTTTAAGTAAGGGCGATACAATCTTAATTCCTGAAACGGCATGGGAAAATTATAGCAATATGGCACACGAAAAAGGTTTAATACCTATTTATTATGACATTTATAATTTAGATGAATTGTTTAAGAAATTAGAATCATTAGAAAAAATATTCCTAGTAACAAATTCTCCTTGTCAAAATCCTTGTGGCCATTCATATAAATATGATGAATGGAAAAGAATAATTGATTATCTTAACAATTGCGATAAAGAAGCAATTATTCTTAATGATGTTGCTTATATAGAATATGAATTTGATGAAGATAAGAAGAAGTATTTTGAATTATTCAATAATCTAAATGATAATGTTTTGGTGTTAATTGCTTATTCTTGTTCAAAATCATTTTCTTATTATGGTTTTAGACTAGGTGCATTATTTGTTGTAGGCAAAAATAATGATATTTTAGATCTTTATATTAACCAATGCACAAAGAAAGCTAGAACTACATATTCAAACGTTAATAATGGCGCAATGTATAGCATTATTGATTTAGTCAACAACCATTTAGATGAATATCATAAAGAGAAAGAAGAATATCTAAAATTATTAAAAGAAAGAGTTGAACTTTTCTTAAAAGAAGCAGACGAAAATAATCTTGTATATTTTCCATATGATAGTGGTTTTTTTGTAACACTTAAATTTGAAAATAACGAAATAAGAGATGATATCTTTAATCTATTTAAAGCAGAACATTTATATTTTATTAAAGTATATAGAGGCATTAGAATCGGTCTATGTTCTATTCCTGTTAGAAAAATTAAAGGTTTAGCAAAACGACTTAAAGATATCATGTCTACATATAACAAATAGTTATATAATTAAATTGATGATAGAAAATATTGAATTTAAAAATTATGATGGGGAAATATCACAAGGCTGTCTCGCTCTTGAAGGCGGCGCTTTTCGCGGTATTTATACAGCAGGCGTCTTAGATTATTTTATTGAACACAACTTAAATCTTAATACTGCTTATGGTGTATCTGCAGGGGCTTTAACAGCGGCTAATTATATGGCTGGCGCATATGGCAGAAGTGCTTTATTAATTCTAGAAAACCGCAATAATAAAAGATATGTTGGATTACAAGCTTATAAAGAATCTGGTAGTATTGTTGGTTTTGAATTTATGTTTAATGATTTAAATCGCCAATATCCTCTAAATGAAAAAGTATTATTTTCAAAAGAAAAGAACTTAAATATTTGTGCGACTAATGTCTATACTGGTCAGGCTGAATATTTCACTAATCATGATGACTCATATACATTTTATAAAGCAATTAGAGCATCTGCCTCAATACCGATTGTTTCTAAGATGGTCAGAATCAACAACCAATTATATTTAGATGGTGGTTGCGTTACTAAACTTCCAATTAGAAAAGCAATTGAAGATGGCAACAAAAAGATAATATTTGTAGGTACAAGAGATGCCAGCTACCGTAGATTTGTAAATAAAAAAGAGATTGATTTAGTTAAAGTGTTATATCGCCATTATCCTAATTTTGTTGAATCTTTTTCTAAAGCAAATGAAGTATACAATCAAGACTGCGATTTGATAGATGAATTAGTTGAAAAGAAAGCAATTTATCGCATTACACCTAGTAAGAAAGTAGATGTATCTAGACTTGAAAAAAGTATTAAGAAATTAAGCGATTTATATTATCTTGGTTATAATGATGCTAAAGAACAATTTGATAAAATAATCGAATATTTAAAGAAATAAAGAAGAGGTAACCCTCTTCTTTTAAATATAATAATTTATTTGATTAAATTATTTAGAAACCTTTTTTGCTGGAGCATCATTAGCTAATTTTAAGAATAGGAAACCTAAGCCAAAGAAGATAGCTAATAAACCAACAGCAACATTAATTGTTCCACCAGCGAATTTAACAGCTGCGATAACAGCAGAGCCCAAGAATGAAGCACCTTTTGCAAAAATATCATAGATGCCAAAATATTCACCTGAATTTTCAGCTGGGATAATCTTAGCATAATAAAATCTAGATAATGATTGAATAGAACCTTGGAAACAACCTACCATAAATGCCATAATACCAAAATCCCAAATTGTTTTAATAAATAATGCATAGATACATACAGCAAAATAACCAACTATACATACAAGAATTAATTTTACAGTGTCATATTTTCTAGATAATTTCGCAAATACTAAAGAGCCAATCCATGCAACAACTTGTGTAGCTAACAAGAAAATAACTTGACCTACAGTATTTAAGCCTAAATCTGTACCAATATTTATACAGTTATCAATAATTGTACCAACGCCATCAATATATAGGAAGAAAGCAATAAGGAATAATAAGACTTTCTTATCTTCTATAAAGATTCTTTTGATTGTCTTACCAATCTTCTTGAATGCTCCAAATACATCAGGCTTTCCTTCTACATAATTAATTTGTTTATAGTTTTTTATTAATGGAAGGGTAACAATCATCCACCAGCCTGCAGTAACAAGACAACCAATTATTTTAGCAACATAAGGACTAAAAATCATTAAGTCTTCTGATAAACCGCCACCTAGAATATAACATACTAAAGCTATAATAAATGGAATGCAAGAACCAATATAGCCCCAAGCATAACCATAAGATGATACTTCATCAGCTCTTTCTTCGGATGTAACATCATTTAACATTGAGTCATAGAATGTTAAAGACATTTGATATAAAATTCTAGTTACAACAAATAGAATTAAGAATAATAACCAAGAACTAGTAAAACCAGTTAATAAACAAGCAATTGTGCCTAAACATACAGTTGATTGAAAGAATATTTTCTTTCGATCTTTATGATCGGCAATAGCTCCACAGAACGGGCCAATTAAAGCTACGACAACGGTAACAATAGCGATAGTTAGTGAGAATGCACCAGTTGCTTTATCACTATCTATCTTTCCAGGCCCTTCGCCTATAGCCAATGCTTTAAACCAAATTGGAATTAATGAACAAGCAAGCATTGTGTATGCTGAATTACCTACATCATACAGTACCCATGAGAATTCTTGTTCATTAAGATCTCTAAATACTTTGGTTTTGTTTAACCATTTAAAAAATCCCTTCATATTCCCCCCTTATTTTTGGAATTCATTAATTTCGTATTTTAATTCATCTTCATAAGATAGAATTGGTAGTTGTTTATAATCTTCTTTAGGTAAGAAATGATTATGGAAATATTCATCTAAAGGCTTATCTTCGTTTAAATAAGCAACCATACTATTAGCTAAAAGAGGATAATGTCTTAAGGCAATTTCAAAATATTTTTCAAGTCTCAAGTTTATCGCCTTACAACGTTCATCATCTTTGTCGGTAATTAATAATTCTTTAAATTCATATGCATGTGCTAAATCCATTAGTTTAATTAAGATAAATCTTTTACATGAATTTGTATCTTTTAACATATTCAAATAGAATTTTTGTGCTTTCAAAATCTTTAAAGACATTTTTTCATCATATTCTGTAAATAATTGTGAGAAAATATGAGCCATTTTTTTATTTGGCTTTAAAGCAAAAGTCCAAGATTGCTTTACAGGATTGCGACCATCTTTAATCATGAAATAGCGATCTAATTGTGATTCAATTTTGCCATGAGTCACAAGCCCTGTTTCTGCTACACAATCAATAAAGCCATGACAATAAGAGTCTAATGCGAAGTGGCAACAAAAACCTAATAAAAAAGATAAAGCAGCATCTTTGTTATCACAATTTAGATAACGTTGCTTTAATCTTTCTAAGATATCTCTAAATGGTGTGCTGTGTAGAGATTTTCCAAATTTGTTTACATCATTGAATTTTAAACAATTGTAATAAAAGAACATATCAGGCCCATGAACAGTATAATCGAATATCTCACGATTATTATTAATTACATTTTGTAGTTCGATAGGCAAAGATTTGATACATTGGTCTCCGAATCGCCAATGAGCATATGTTGTTGGCATAAAAAACTCCTCTTTTTTTATTTTATCAAAAAAATAATTGTTTATACTTTTTCTTTGCAAATAGTGTAGTTTCTTTATAAAATAGTATTTGCATTATAATTGTAACGAGGAGTTTGTTATGGCATTTGGAGATCGAAAAGACGGCAGACTATTAAGAGAACTAGATTCTTTGCATTTTATTACGGGCGTAATTTATCCAAATAGATGTGATAATGAAGCATATATCTCAGAAACTATCAATTTAGATAAGATTAATAAATATCTAAAGAAGAAGAATAAAAACAATGATGGATATAAGTACAATCTATTTCAAATAATAGTTACTGCACTCGTAAAAACAATAACTTTAAGACCAAAGTTACAACGTTTCATTGTCAATGGCAATTTTTATCAACGAAAAGAAGTTACCGCTTCTTTTGTAGTGAAAAAGTTGTTCTCAGATAACGGAGCTGAAGCTTTGGCTTTCTTGCATTTAAAAGATAATGATAATCTAGATTCTATTCATCAAATGATTTATGATGAAATAAGTACTCAAAGAAGCGAAAAGATTGATTCTACAACTGAAAGTATGGATATTTTTAACAAAATTCCTCGTTTCATTTCAAAAGCAGCCATTCATTTTATTATGTGGCTTGATAAACATGGCTGGGTACCTCAATCAATGATTAGTAATGACCCTTATTATTCAAATGTAGTTATTTCTAACTTAGGTTCAATAAAGATGAAGAGCGGTTATCATCATTTAACTAATTGGGGAACATGTTCATTAATATGTTTAATTGGCGAGATAAGAAAAAAACCTAAATATGATTCAAAAGGAAATGTTAAAATGGTAGATGTTGTCGATATTGGTCTAACATTAGATGAAAGACTAGCTGATGGCTATTATTATTCTAAAACTATTAAATTATTTAAATATTTATTAGAACATCCTGAATTACTTGAACTAGACTTGAATAAGGAGGTCGATTATGAGTGAAGTAATAACTGCTAAAGCACCTTGGAAGGATCATTTGAAAGATTTGCCTTTTACTTTAGAATACTTTGAAGGCACGATGTATGAAAAAGTAGAAGAAATGGCAAAAAAATATCCTAATTATATTGCTTTTGATTTTATGAATAGGCCAACTACCTATAAAGAAATGATTAGAAACATTGAAAATTGTGCTAAATCATTATCTACATTAGGCGTTAGGGAAAACGATAGAGTAACTATTGCGATGCCAAATTGCCCACAAGCAATTTATATGTTTTATGCAATTAACTTAATTGGCGCAATCTCAAATATGGTTCATCCATTAAGTTCAGAAGAAGAAATTGCATTCTATATTAATGAATCTCAATCTTCTACTGTAATTACTTTAGATCAGTTCTATCACAAATTTGAAGCAATTAGAGCTAAAACATGTGCAAAAAGCATTGTCATCGCTCGTATTAGAGATGCTTTAAGCAGACCATTAAAGATTGGCTATATGTTAACAGCTGGCAGAAAGATTAAAAAGATTCCTGCTGACGCACCAGTTATCATGTGGAATGATTTCTTGAAACTTGGAAAAACAAGATTCTTTGATATTAAAGTTAAAAGAAATGGTGATGATCCTGCTACTATTCTTTATTCTGGTGGTACAACTGGAACTACTAAAGGAATTTTATTAACAAACAAAAACTTTAACGCATTAGCTCAACAGATTATTGCTGCTAATCCAATGTATAGACCTGGTGATAAGATGCTTTCTGCTATGCCTATTTTCCATGGTTTTGGGCTTGGCGTATGTATCCACTCAATGTTGGCAGGTGCTGGTCGTTGTGTTCTTGTTCCTCGTTTTACACCTAGTTCTTATGCTAAATTAATTACAAAATATCACATTAATTTCATGGCTGGTGTTCCAACATTATTTGAGGCCTTATTGAGACTTCCTAAATTTGATAAAGCTGATTTATCAAGTCTAAAAGGTGTCTTCTCTGGTGGTGACTCATTATCTGTTGAACTTAAAAAGAAATTAGACAAATTCTTATATGATCATAATGCTAAGATTCAAGTAAGAGAAGGCTATGGCACAACTGAAACTGTTACTGCATGCTGCCTAACTCCTTCACATTATTTTAAGGAAGGATCAATTGGCTTACCTTTACCTGATGTGTATATTAAGATTGTAGAACCTGATACTGATAAAGAATTGCCATATGGTGAAGAAGGCGAAATATTATTAGCTGGTCCAACAGTTATGAAAGAATATATCAACCATCCAGATGAAACAGCAAAGACTTTAAGACATCATTCTGATGGCTTAACATGGGTTTATACAGGTGATTTAGGTGTAATGGATGAAGAAGGCTTCGTGTATTTCAAAGGCCGTTCAAAGAGAATGATTGTAACTTCTGGTTATAATGTATATCCTGCACAACTTGAAAATATCATTGATTCATTTGATAAAGTATCAATGTCTTGTGTAATCGGTGTTCCTGATGCTTATCGTATGCAAAAAGTTAAAGCATTTATAGTTTTAAAAAATGGCTATGAAGCAACTGATGAAATTAAAAACGAAATTATTGAATATTGTTCAAAGAGAATTTCAAAATATGCAATGCCTAGGGAATTTGAATTTAGAAACGAATTACCAAAAACTTTAGTAGGCAAGGTTGCATATCGTAAGCTTGAAGAAGAAGAATTAGAAAAAATTAAAGCTGCTGAAGTTAAAGAATAATATAAGAAATATCTATAGTCATATGATTATAGATATTTTTTGTTAGAATAAAAATAGAGGTGAAATAATGAGAAAAGAAGAATTCTATTTTGATAGCGCAGATGGTGTTACAAGAATAAGAGGAATAAAATATATTCCTGAAAAAGAAATAGTTGGCATTTTACAGATTGCTCATGGAATGGTTGAATTTATTGATCGTTATGAAGCATTTGCTACATTTCTATGTGATAATGGTTTTTTAGTAATTGGCAACGACCATTTAGGCCATGGCGGTTCTGTTAAGAGCAAAGAAGACTGGGGGTATTTTGCGAAAAAAGATGGCTATAAAGTAGTTTTAAAAGATATGTTAAAAGTATTAGAGGACACAAAAAAAGAACATCCTGATAAAAAATACTATCTTTTAGGACATTCAATGGGCTCTTTCTTAGCTAGATTATTTGTGATTGAATATGGTGATAAACTAGATGGTGCAATTATAATGGGCACAGGTCAACAGAATAATGCTACATTAGTTGCTGGTAAATGTTTAATAAAAATAATTAGCATATTTAAAGGCGAACGCTATCGTTCAAGATTTATCAATAATATGGCTTTAGGTTCTTATAACAAAAAATTTGAGCCTAGCCAAACACATTGTGATTGGCTAACAAAGGATTCTAATGTTGTGGATTGGTATTATCATGAGCCAAGATGTCATTTTATCTTCACATTAAATGGCTATTACAATTTATTCTCTTTAATTCAACAGATTATAAAGCCAAAGAATATATTAAAGATGCCAAAAGATTTACCAATTTTAATTGTTTCTGGTGAGGATGATCCAGTAGGCAGCTTTGGTAAAGACCCAGCAACTGTATATGAACTATTTAAAAAAGCTGGAATGAAAAATGTTGATTGTAAACTATATCCTAGTGATCGACATGAAATATTAAATGAAGTCGACAAAGATGATGTCTATAAAGACCTGTTAAATTGGTTAAGTAAATAAAAAGAAGAGTAATCTGAACTGACCCCAATTATTTGGACAAGTTAAGTTCTAAGAACTCATCAAGGCTTGATTCCTATATTCCATAGGAGTTAAGCCTTTTAATCTATTTTTAATTCTATCATTGTTGTAATAGTTGATATATTCTTCAATAGCTTTGATTAAATCATCTATTGTTTTATATTGGTCTTCGAATCCATAAAAGATTTCTGTTTTAAGTAAGCCAAAGAAGTTTTCCATTAATCCATTATCTAAGGAATTACCTTTTCTAGACATAGATTGAATAATATTATGATTATCTAATATGTTTGAGAATTGTTTCATCTGATATTGCCAACCTTGATCTGAGTGAAGAATAAGATTATCTGTATTTGGGTTGTTTATGAAGGCTTTATTCATCATGTCTATGACTTGATTGAATTCTGGCTTTTTAGATATATTATATGAAACGATATCTCCTGCATATCCATCAAGGATTGGGGATAGATATATCTTATCTCCTCTAAGATTAAACTTAGTGATATCGGTATACCACTTCTCATAAAGTTTAAATGATTGTTCTTACTGTGTCTTACTGTTTTCTAAACCATTCCTATCGATTAAATGAAAAATGTAGTAAGCATTAAGATGCGTGATATTGAATCTTTTGGCTATTCGCTTTTCTCCCCATCCTTCTTCTTTCCATAGTCTGTAAATCTCTAATTTGTCTTCACAAGTTAACTTCATAAGAAAAACCCCTCCATTATGATATGTACCCTCCAAACTGGACAAAATCAGTAAGGAGGGTTTTTATATG
>CAMKTV010000022.1 GCA_946415785.1 uncultured Solobacterium sp. | reverse complement strand
ACATTTTGTGACCTCACGAAACAGCCTAATTCTTCTTCTACTAATTCATTCATAAAATCATTAAAAATCTTTAATATTTCTATATCCCCCTATTTCTTTATTGACATGAAATACTAAAAAATCCTCACTTTTTATTAAAAAATAATATTTTTTTAATATTAGTGTTTAGAAATGATGCTTTTGATAATTATCAATTGAAATAAAAAAAGAGACCTAAGTCTCTATTGTTTACGATGGTGGAGCATAGGAGGATCGAACTCCTGACCTCCTGCGTGCAAAGCAGGCGCTCTCCCAGCTGAGCTAATGCCCCACGTAAATATAATTGGTGGGCCTGAATGGACTTGAACCAACGACCTCACCCTTATCAGGGGTGCGCTCTAACCACCTGAGCTACAGGCCCAATATCACAACTTTTTCATTGTGCTTTATAATAATACCAATATTTTTAATTAAATGCAATATTTTTTTCAAATAGAATTTATAATATTTATGAGGGCTTATTTATGAGAAAATTCTTAATTACAATCTTAACATGTATTTTGACTGTCACATGTTTTTTAGTTAATGCAAATAATGTATCTGCAGCAAGTTATAGAGTAGAAGTAGTAAGAGGCTTTGGAAAAAATGCTGGTAATGAAAAAGCTACTACTGTAATGGTTAATGCGGTTGATACAGGATATTCATTATATGGTTATTTTGGCGGCGGTGCAGTTAATCAAGAAGGCTCAACTAAATTAAGCCGTTATTCACAAAAAACATATGAAGAATCATATGTAACAGGAGTAGATGCCTATTATGGTAATAAATCTGTATATGGAGTAACTGGTGGTGTATATCTAAAAGGGGATGGTGAACTTGGTGGCACTACAACCTCCAATTCAGAAAAGATTGCGCGTTTCGCTATTTCACAAGGTGCGTTTTATTGCCGCTTCCAATATGTTGGTGCTGATTTAACATTGGTATTACATTATTCTGATGAAGATACAATCACTATTAATAATGTCGCAAGCACATATCTAAATGATGCTTATGAAAAATATTATAAACAAGACAATTCATATCTGTTGTCTAAGGGCTATTCTGATACAGAAGGATTTTTAATCCAAGTTGAAAAATTAGCTAAAGATGTTGATTCAATTGAATTTAATATTGGTGATAAATCTTTAACATTAAGTAATTTTGACAAGACATATTATT
The DNA here is from genome assembly GCA_946415785.1 of uncultured Solobacterium sp. Taxonomy (GTDB): domain Bacteria; phylum Bacillota_I; class Bacilli_A; order Erysipelotrichales; family Erysipelotrichaceae; genus Colivicinus. Next base: position 17,690 of record CAMKTV010000022.1, on the reverse strand, counting down.
TGTCAAAAGATTATTTATTCTCTAATGTACATTCACCAGAAGATATATTAGGTATAAATGAAGAAGGTGTAACGATTTATAACTATAACGAAAAGATTGATATAAATTACAGATATCGTTATACCGTAACTCTTGATGCTTTAGATGGTAAATTTGAAGATGGCGAAAGTGTTAAAGAATTATATACAACCTTAGGTAGAATTGAATATCCTAAAGATCCTACAAGAGATGGTTATCTATTCAGTGGCTGGTATGATCTCAATAATTATAAAGTTGCCGATAAACATTTTATAGAAGATGAAAGATTACAGGCTGGTTTTGTGAAGAATGTTTATGATGTTACATTTGACTATGCAGGAATACAGGAAAATATAGTTGAAATAGTTGGTGAAGGATATCGTCTAAATGGAAAAGATGTTTCAAATATTCCTGGTTATGCCTTTATGGGCTGGTATAGTGATAAAGAATATAAACAGGCTTTTGATTTTTCAAAGACATTTAATCAGAATACAACAATCTATGGAAAATTTGAAAAAGTAATAACTGTAACTTTCCACAATGTCGCAAGCATTTCATCTATCAGCTTTGATGCCCGTGTTAATGGTAATGGTTATCTTGATCAAGATAATAATAAATTTTATCTATATGGACCAAGCACAATCAAAAATGGATTAAATGTTATTGTGAATAATTTAGAAGGTAATATCAAAGATATTTCTTTCACTAACGGAAAGAAAAATGTGACTATTAAAAAGAGCGAAATAGTAGATGGCAAAGCTTTATACATAAATAAGAAATTTAAAAAGAGAAAATGGGAAAATTCCAGACATATCTTAAAATTTATTCAAAACAATAAAGCAGACAAGGCCGAAGCTTTCTCTTTAACTTTCTACAATATTAAAGAAGATATTGATATTTATGTTAATTATGAAAATGTAAATGTTACTTATGTTGTAGAAGGTGTTAATAATGAAATAGTTGTTCCATATAATTCATTATTTGACTTAACAATTGAAGATAGAGATGTGAGTGTCTTCTCTGGCTGGTATTTAGATGAAGACTATGTAAATAAATTTGATTTAGAAAAACCAATCACAAAACCAATTACTTTATATGCGAAATTTGATTTAATTCATACAATCACTTTTAACGGTGTAAGCAAGGTTGCATGTAACGACTGGAATACACCAACTGGTGGTGAAATATATGAAGGCTATGCAACAGTTATTGGCGATTATGATAATAAGACAGGCCTGGCAATAAGTATCTATACAGATATCACTAAGATGAAAGCTTTAGAACTAGAATACGGTGGCTTTAAAGTAAGAATTGATAAAGATGATTTATTTGGCACCCATTATATGAATCTGGGATTTGAATTTATAGACAGACCAAAATATGAAGCAGATGACATATTAAAAACATATCTTGCGAAGGATGCTGCTTCTGTATTATCAATGCGTTTCTATAAAATCAAAGGTGATATGAAAATATCAATTATAAATTAAATTGAACTATACAATAAATAAAATAAATCAATAATAAACTGATACCTTGTAGGCGATATAGTTTTCCTTTAATTAATGGTGGGATAACTAAGATTGCCATTACAATTATCATGATTGGAATATCAAACACAAAGCTTGCGTTATAGCCTAATAATAATTTACCAACAGGAACTTCAAACGGTTTTAAACTAATTGAAACACCTGATACTAAAACAATATTAAATAGATTAGCACCAATGATGTTACCTAATGATAATAAGCCATGTCCTTTTCTTAATGAAGTGATTGCAGTTACAAGTTCAGGTAGTGATGTACCAAGAGCTATAAAAGTTAAAGCGATAACAGATTCAGGAACACCTAAACCTTGAGCGATGATTGTACCATTATCTACTAAAAAGTCAGCACCAAAAGCAATTGCCACAGCACCTACAACTAACAGCACTAAATCTTTCCACAAAGGATTGTTGTCTTCTATTTCTTCTTGTGCTTCACTGTTATGTTTTTTAGCTTCTTTAACTTGAAGTAAGATATAAACAATAAAGATTATTAATAGAATAATACCTTCAAGTCTTGAGAAATATGAATCACCATAAGCAGCTATGCAATATAAAACAGTTGCTGCAGTAAAGAATATTACTGGTAGATGCATTGTTTTCTTTTCAACAGTTGAAGGTTTAATAGCGATTGTAATTGCACATATTAAAGCAGTATTACAAATGATTGAACCTATTGCATTTCCATAGGCAATCTGTGGATGTCCCTGTAAGGCACCAGTAGCACTTACCATTACTTCTGGTAAAGTTGTACCAATTGAAACAACAGTTGCACCAATTAACAGATCTGGTAAATGGAATTTCTTGGCTAGACCACTAGCACCATCCACAAACCAATCACCACCAAATATCAACAATACTAATCCGATAATAAACAAAATTACTGCTTTTAACATCATAACACTCCTGTAATAAATATCTTTATACCAACTACTATTAATATTATCCCACCAAAAATGGGCGTTTTATTTGCGAATTTATTTCCACCTGCTTTTCCAATATAAACTCCCATTAGACAAATAATGAAAGTTACTACACCAATAATGCTTGCTTCATATAAAGCATCTAAGAAATCTAGATTAGCGATAGTTAGACCAACAGATAAAGCATCAATGGAAGTGGCAATTGCCTGGATAAGCAATTCACCAGTTTCGATATCAGGGTTTTCTTCTTTATTCTTAATGGCATCATAAATCATTTTGATACCGATATATCCTAATAATATTAGTGCTAAATAAGGAACAATCTTTTCAATAAAAACAAAACTGTTCGCTAAATAATGAATGATTAGCCAGCCAATAAGAGGCATTATCATTTGAAACAAGCCAAATACAAAAGCCATTAAAAAAGCCCTGGTATTTTTCATCTTAGGCTTATTTAATCCATTAGCGATTGATATAGAAAAAGCGTCCATTGCCAGGCCTATTCCTAATAAGAATGCGTTAATAATAAAGGTTCTTCTCATAATCTTTAGTGAGATAATCTTATCATTTTTTAAATAAATGCCGCAAGATTTGACCTATATAGTATCAAATGTGGTAAGATAGTAATTACCCTATGAAAAAGATCTTATTGCTTATCACGATTCTTATTTTGTCATTAACAGTGACAGGTTTTTCATATGAAACAAAAGAAGAAGAAAAAGAAACAGTTTTCTCAATTGAGAATCTATATGATTACCAAAAAGAATTTAAAAGTGAAGAAATAAGTGTCTGTGCACCAAATTCTTCTAAGACTTATATGGACTATCGTGCAACAACAGCCAGAGATTCAAGACAATATTGGTTTATTAGAGAAGAACTAACAGTAGATACAAACACAGGTTTCTTATATGACAAAGATGGCTTTATTGGTGTAGCTCTTGGCTCTTATTATGGTGAAATAGGTGATCGTTATTATTTCACATTAGAATCAGGTATTGTATTACCACTTGTAAAATGTGAAGAAAAAGCAGATGGAGATACTGATCCTTCTAATTGTTACCACACAAGTGATAATTCAGTTATTGAATTTGTGATAGATAGAATATATGCAATGGAATATTTTGGACGTCTATCAAATGACTATATTTTAAATGGCAACTATAATAATTATTCATTATTTAAAGGACAGATTGTTAAAGTTGAAAAAGTATTAGATGAAAAGAACGAGAATTATGTAACTTTTGAAAAGAGTAAGGCAATAATTCTTGATAAATACGATATATTCAATTATGGAAGTGGATATTAATAATTACTAATGAAGCATCTACTAAAGTAGATGCTTTAATTAACTATTTACTGCAAATTAAATAAGGAACACCTTTAGCGTTGGTGCATCCTTTATTTATCTAATTAGTTTATGATGGAATATTTTTTGTACAGCAACAAATTCAAGTGATTTAACATGAATTATGTTAGATAAAATAAAATTATGTAAAAAAAGGAGAGAATATGTTCACATTCAAAGTTACAGAAGAAATACTAAAAGAACAAAATGAATTATTTGCTACATTAATATCTGTGTTTGCACCAAACGAATCGATAACAGAAATAGCTGGCAAGACAGGACTAAAAAAGTATAAAGTAAGCAAAGGCGATTATTCAGTTGTATCTGAACCAGATAGAAAAGAGTGCGTTGTGTATAAAGGAAAGAATAGATTATTTGAAATATATCAAAGAGATAATGATAGCTATGATATTTGTACAAGAGGAAAATTTCTTAAACATCTTGAACTAAACAAAGAAGATTTAGATTACATCCAAGCTAATATATTCTATTTCCCAAGATATGACATGAAGCATTGTTTTCAATTGATGAAAAAAGATGCAATAAGAATAATGAGCGCATATTTAAAAATCAATGACGATATAGATAATGGTTTAGTAAAAAAAGGAGAAATTGAAGGCAGCAGCAAGCCACATCTTAAATAATTTTGTTAATGTTATTGTGCGATAAAAATACAAAAGATAAAGATATATGGAAAAAGAAAACATTGAGTTGTTAGAAAAACTTAAAACAGCAATTGACGGAAATGAAGATTATAGCAAGGTAATGCAAATTCTCCAAAAGATATTGAAAATCGATGGTTGCATTTATATGCCGTATAATGAGCCCAAGGGGTTACCAGAAGAAAAATGGAAATTGAATTATCTATGGATAATGACAAAATATGAAGAAATAGACGGGAGTTTTGTTGTCTTAACGCCGAATGATGATTTTGGTATGGATTGTTATCTTGATGGTCTTTATGAAATTGGCTTATACGATGTACTAGATGATGTTGCTATAAAAAATAACCTAGGTGGCGTGACTATTGATACAGGTGAAAATATTTTTTTAGTTGAAACATTTGGTATTCTTCAATTGCTACATTTTGAAGATAGGGAAATAAGATATAAATTAAGAGATAACGAACAATTTAATGATGAAGATGCATTATAATGATAATAATAAAAATAATACTTCAACACGGATAGAGATAGCCATTAATAGCTATCTTTTTTATATAATAAATACATGGACAAAGTTTTAGTTATTGTCGGTCCTACCGCAAGTGGTAAAACAGGATTTGGAATTAAATGTGCCAATGCTTTTAATGGTGAAATAATATCTGGTGATTCTATTCAAATATATAAAGGATTAGATATAGGCAGTGCTAAAGCTACAACACAAGAAAGAAAAGAAGCAATACATCATTTGATTGATATAAAAGAAGCAAATGAGAATTATTCAGTTAAAGAATTTCAAGAAAAAGGAAGACAATTAATTGAAGATATCACAAATAGAGGTAAGCTACCAATTGTCGTAGGTGGAACAGGTTTATATATTAAAGCGTTATTATATGATTACATCTTTTATGATGAAGATGATGAAGATGAACCATATGATGATTTAAGTAATCAAGAGATCTATGAAATCTTAAAGAAAGAAGACCCTAAAGCTTTAGAAAAAATACATATCAATAATCGCAAAAGACTAGTAAGAGCTTTAAATATCTTAAGAAAACATAATGAAGGTATTTCTGATATAAAAGATAGACAGGAACATAAAATGTTGTATGATGCCAAAATCATTGGTCTAACACTAAATAGAGATTTACTCTATCAAAGGATTGAAGAAAGAGTAGATGGAATGGTCAAAGATGGTCTATTAGATGAAATAAAAGGACTATTAGATAAGGGTATTAATTTTGATAATCAATCTATGCAAGGTATAGGCTATAAAGAATTTAAAGATTATTTTGATGGTAATCTTGAATTAAATGAATGTATAGATAAAGTTAAATCTAATACAAAGCATTTCGCTAAAAGACAGTATACATGGTTTAATAATCAGATGCCTATTGAGTGGTTTAAAGATAAAGAAGATGCATTTAAGGGAATAGAAGAATGGCTGAATATTTAGAAAGATTAGAATTATTAGTTGGTAAAGAAAAAATAAAACTTCTAAAGAAAAAACATATTTTAATATGTGGTGTTGGTGGTGTTGGCTCGTTTGTGGCAGAAGCTTTAGCGCGCAGTGGTATTGGAAAAATAGATCTCGTTGATTTTGATGTAATAGAAAAAAGTAATCTAAATCGTCAGTTATTAAGCAATAAGAATAATATTGGAAACTGTAAAGTTGAAGAGATGAAAAAAAGACTCGAAGATATCAGTGATTGTAAAGTAACTGCTTATAATTTATTTATTGATGAAAAGTTCAAATTAAAAAAATATGATTATGTGATTGACTGTATTGATTCTTTAAATTCTAAATTTTCATTAGTTAAGATGTGCCATGAAAAGAATATTCCTTGTCTGTCATCTTTAGGAAGCGCTAAAAGAATTAAGATTGAAAATATTAAAAGAACTACTTTAGATAAGACACAAAATGATCCTTTAGCGAAGGCTTTTAGGAATTTAGTAAGAAAAGAAAAATATCGTCATAAGATAGATGTTGTGTTTGTGGATAGTGCGCCTATCAAATCTGAAGGTCTAGGATCTAGTATCTTCGTGGTAGGCAGTGTTGGCTTATTTATTGCGGGTGAAGTATTTAAAGATTTATTAAAGGAAAAAGAAAATGAAAATAAAGGTTAATAATCACAGTTCAATTAAAATAATTAGTGATAAGGTCATCTATTTTGATCCCTTTATGATTAAAGAAGAAAGTAAAGATGCCGATATAATATTTATTACTCATGACCACTTTGATCATTTCTCTATTGAAGATATTAAAAAGATTGAAAAAGAAGACACTGTTTATGTAATACCTGATAATATGTATAACCTGTTGGGTGGAGAAAACATCTTTGTCTTAAATCCAAATGAGAAGACAATTATTGAAGGCTATGAAGTATTAAGCGTTCCTTCATATAATGTTAATTCAAGATTTCATCCAAAAGAGAAAGGCAATCTGGGATATGTAGTTACAATTGAAAATAAAAGAATATATGTAGCAGGAGATTGCGACTACAATGAAGATAACAGACAGCTTAAAGTTGATGTTGCATTAATACCTATTGGTGGAACATATACAATGGATTATAAAGATGCGGCAACATTAATAAATGAAATAAAACCTGAGCTTGCCATACCCACACATTATGGAAGTTTAGATATAGGTGATAAGGAAGATGGAGATAAATTTAAAGCATTAATAGACAAAGATATAAAAGTTGAATTGCTTTTAAAAGGAGGAATGTATGAAATTTAAAGACTTTAAATATGAAAGAATTGCTTATGAAGATATTGAGAAAGAATATCCTTTATTATTAGAAGAATTACAAAATGCCAAAGATGAAAATGAATTCATGCCTGTATTTAAAAAGATTAATGAATATAGAAGTCATATTCATACAATGGCTACATTAGCACAAGTAAGACATACTATTGATACTTCTGATAAATTATATGATGAAGAAAATGAATATTGGGATAATACAATGCCAAGAGTTCAGGTATTTGAAACACAGTTTTTTAAGATGTGTGTCCAATGTCCGTTTAGAGATAAATTAGATATTCCTGAAGTATTCTTTAAATTAGGTGAAAATACTTTAAAGTCATTTTCTCCTGTTATCATTGAAGACTTACAAGAAGAAAATAAACTTGCGAGTGAATATGGAAAATTAAAAGCAGGTGCACAAATAGAATATGACGGACAAATTTATAATTTAGCTTCTATTGGGCCATTATTGGTAAACAATAATCGTGAAACTAGAAAGGGTGCAGCTTTAGCAGTACACAAATTCTATAAAGATAATGAAGAAAAGTTTGATGAAATCTATGACAAATTAGTTCATGTAAGAGATAGAATGGCTAAGAAACTTGGCTACAAGAATTTCATTGATTTAGCGTATCTAAGAATGAATCGTTTTGATTATGATGAAAAGATGGTCGCAAATTATAGAAGACAGGTATTAGAAGACATCGTTCCTATCACAACGAAGATATTCAATAATCAGGCTAAAAGAATTGGCTTAGAAAAACTTGAAAGTTATGATCGAGGATATGAATTCAAATCAGGTAATCCAAAACCTGTTGGTGAAGAAAAAGTATTAGTTGATGCTGCATTAAAGATGTATAGTGAAATGTCTAATGAAACAGCTGAATATTTTAAGACCATGGTTGAAAATGAATTATTTGATTTAAGTACTAAACCTAATAAAGAGATGGGTGGCTATTGTACAGAATTATTTGATTTTAAAGTTCCATTTATCTTTTCTAACTTCAATGGTGAAGAAGGAGATGTCAATGTCTTAACTCATGAAGCAGGACATGGACTACAGGCTTATTTATCAATGAAAGAAATTGATATACCTGATATTACTTTCCCAACATATGAAACATGTGAAATACATTCAATGTCGATGGAATTCTTTGCCTTCCCTTGGCTTGATAATTTCTTTGGCAAAGACAGTGACAAATATAAATTATTACAATTATCAGGCACTTTAAAATTCTTGCCTTATGGATGTCTGGTGGATCATTTCCAACATGAAGTATATAAGAATCCTGATATGAGCCCACAAGAAAGAAAGGCTACCTGGAGAAATTTAGAAAAACAATATAAACCAGATGTCGAATATAAGGAATTTGATTTATTTGAAAGAGGAGGCTATTTCTTCCAGCAGAATCATATCTTCCAATCTCCTTTCTATTATATTGACTATACATTGGCGCAAGTATGTGCATTACAGTTCTATAAACGTATGTTAGATAAAGATCCTAAGGCCTTTGAAGATTATCTGAATATTTGTAGAGTCGGTGGCAAATACAGTTTCCTTAAAGTAGTTGAACTTGCAGGACTAAAATCTCCATTTGAAGATGGCTGTCTAAAAGGCGTTGCGGAAACAATGGATAAAGAATTAGATAAAATGAATTTAAAGAATTATGACTAAGGGGGTAATATATGAGCGAATATAAACCTTATACACAAAGTAACGATCTTACTTTTAATGAATATCTTGGAAAAGTATTTTCTATCATGGCTATGGGCTTAGCTACAACAAGTCTAGTCGCATATTTATTTTCATTCTTATATCAAAATGAAGAAATGTGGGCATTAATTCTTCCAATTGTATTTATTTCTTGTATTGGTGAAATAGTTATTGCCTTAGTATTAGGAAGACGCCTAGAAAGGCTACAAAGCAAAACTGCCTGGATATTATTCTTTGTCTATTCTTTGTTGACAGGAATTTCTATATCAGGCATTGTCAGCTATTATACAGCAGCATCTATCTGGTTATGTTTTGGAATAACGACAATCATGTTTATATCAATGGCTTTAATTGGCTATAGAACAAATATTGATTTAAGCAAATATTCTAATCTGTTTTATGTGGGACTAATTGGTATAATCATTACTACTATTATTAATCTATTATTATTTAGAAGCAGTTTGCTGGAATGGATTATCAATTATGTAGGTGTTGTCTTATTCTTAGGACTTGTTGCTTATGATATGCAGATGCTTAGAAGATATTATGATTCTAGATTTTCTAATGTTGAAATGAGCGAAAAGATAATGATCTTCTCAGCTTTCCAATTATATTTAGATTTCATAAATCTCTTCATTAGAATCTTAAGACTTTTCGGAAGAAGAAAAGACTAAAATGAGAAATTCATTACCAAACAAATATACTGTTATCGATATTGAAACAACGGGTTTTTCTTATAAATACTGTAAGATTATTGAACTATCAGCCATCAAAGTCGTTGATGATGAAATTGTGGATACTTACAGTGAATTAATAAATCCAGATGAAGAAATATCTTATTTCATCACAAGATTAACAGGTATCACTAATGAAATGTTAAAAGACGCAAAAACTATTTATGAAGTCTTACCTTCATTTATTAGTTTTGTGGGTGATGATTTGGTGTTAGGACATAATGTAAGATTCGATATCAGTTTCATTAATGAGAATACAATCAAATATTATGGCTATGTATTTGAAAACAAATATCTTGATACAGTATCTTTAAGCAGAAGAATATGGCATGGTAATGTAAGACACAGATTGTGTGATTTAATTGAAAGATGTAAGCTTGGCGGAAGTCAGGAACACAGAGGTTTAAGTGATTGTATGTATACATATAAAGCATATTTATATATGAAGGATTTGTTATAGAAAGTGGGACTTATGCTTAAAGAAATATATTTAGCTGGTGGCTGTTTCTGGGGAGTAGAAAAAGCCTTTCAATCTTTAAAAGGCATCACTAATACAACAGTAGGATATCTAAATGGAAAAATAGAAAATCCTACTTATGAATTAGTTAAAAAAGGAAACAGTGAATTTAAAGAAGCAGTAAAGATTGTTTATGATGAAAGTGTCATTCCTTTAAATATTATCTTAAAAGCTTTCTTTATCTGTATAGACCCAAGCCAAAGTGATGGTCAAAAAGGAGATTTAGGCAGTCAGTATTTAACTGGTGTTTATTACGTGGATGAAAATGACTTTAAAGAAATAAATGATTATTTTAATAAAGAAAAAAAGAAATATAAAGAATTCTATACAGAATTAAAACCATTAGAAAATTTCTATGAAGCAGAAGAATATCACCAGAACTATCTAATAAAAAATCCTCATGGTTATTGTCATATTCAGAAGGAAGAATATGAAAAAATAAAAAATCTTAATCAAGAATATTAAAATAAATTATAATCAAATTATGAAAATTGCGGTAACAATCAGATACAAATATGACCAAGATGGTGATGGAATTCACTACACTACAAATGACAATAAAAAAATGTTCAGAAATAATGGTGTAGAACTTTTTACCATCAATGAAATTAATGATATTGAAAAAGCATTAGTTGAATGTGATGGATTATTTATTCCAGGTGGTGTTGATATGGATCCAAAATTCTATAATGAAGAAATAAATGGCACTGCCCAATTCTTTACTTGGATGGATGAATTAGATATCGCCGCAATTAAAGCTTTCTTTAAAAAAGATAAACCAATACTTGGAATATGCAGGGGACAACAAGTTATCAATGTCTGCTTTGGTGGAACATTATATCAGGATATCGCAAACCATCGTGGCACATGGCATAATGTTCATCTTAAAAAAGATTCATTTGTGGAAAAAATATATCACAGTGATACTATAAGAGTTAATTCTTGGCATCATCAGGCCATTAAAGATCTGGCACCTGGTTTTGAAGTTATCGCAACAAGTGATGATAGTATCATTGAAGCAATCAAATATAAAAATATATATGCAGTTCAATGGCATCCAGAAATGTATGACCCTGATTGTTTTATAAGATATTTTATTGAAAATATCTTTTAATAAATAAACATATTTAAAATGATAAGCGCTTACAATTAAACTTATCATTTTTTATATTTTTAAAGTGTTAATATATCATTATGAAAACTAATCGTGTAGATTGGCTAGAAGGCCCAATCTATAAACATATCTTGATGATTTTCTTTCCAATAATGCTTGGAACTTTTTTCCAACAGCTTTATAACACAGTTGATGCGATAGTAGTTGGAAACTTTGTAGGTAAAGAAGCTCTTGGTGCTGTTGGTGGTTCAACAGGAACTTTAATAAATCTAATGATTGGTTTTATTGGTGGCTTGGCAAGTGGCGCGATTGTCGTAGTGGCACAAAGCTATGGTGCCAAAGACCAAAACGGTGTTAAAGATGGTGTAAGATCAGGCATGTTTTTAGGTATCAGCTTAGGATTGTGTTTGATGATTGTTGGAATTATCTTAACGCCAGCATTATTAAGAATGATGAATGTTCCTAGTGAAATGTTTTCCTATTCTATTTCTTATATGCGTATTTATTTAAGTGGATTAATTGCGACTATGATATACAATGTCGGTTCAGGCGTTTTAATTGCGGTTGGTGATTCAAAAAGACCGTTATATTTTTTAATTGTTTCATGTATCACAAATATTATTCTTGATGTTTTATTTGTGGCTGTCTTTAATTTAGGAATCATCGGTGTAGGATTAGCTACAGTAATATCACAAATTGTAGCAGCAGTCTTAGTTATCTTAACTTTAGGTAATAAGGAAGCAATCTATCATTATGATTTAAGAAAAGATTTCGGTTTTGATAAAGATGCTTTATTAAGAATAATCATCATTGGTGTACCAATGGGTGCTCAATCAATTCTTTATTCAGTTTCAAATTTATTCGTTCAGGCAAGAGTAAATGTCTTTGGCACAGACACAATTGCAGCCTACACAGCCTTCGGTAAGATTGATTCAATTTTCTGGATGATATCTAATGCCTTTGGTTCAGCTACTGTTACAGTTGTAGGACAATCATTTGGAGCCGGTAAATATAAAAGAGTTAAAAAAGCTACCTGGACTGCTTTATTGATGTATTGCCTAAGTTCTTTCTTTATTTCTTTGTTGTGTTGTTTAACAGGAAGATTTTTATATAATCTATTCACAAATGATTTAAATGTTATTGAAATTGGTATGGACATTCTATTAAACATTGCGCCATTCTGGTTTATCTTTGGCTTTGTGGAAATACTATCAAGTGCTATCAGAGCATGTGGAGAATCATTCAAACCGATGATTATTACAGCTTTAACGATATGTGGTTTTAGAATCTGTTGGATATTATTCTATCCAAGCATTACCATTATTGATGTACTAAGATGTTATCCATTGACCTGGATTTTAACTGGTTCTCTATTCTTAATATATTTCCTATTTGGCAAATGGCTCGATAAAAATATTGCCAAGAAATCAAATAATTAAGATTTAAGATTATATAATAATAATATGAAGGATTTTATTAAATATTCTTCAATGGGCATTACAATCATTGGCGTATTTTTAATTGCCTATTTTGTTGGTAAGAAAATAGATAATCTTGTTTTGACATTAATTGTGGCTACTTTATTTGACGTGTTATTTATAATTCAAATTATTAGAAAAGAGATTAAATGAAATTATTTGAAGTAGAAGAAATCGAAGAAATAAAAAATGAATTATTACAAGGATCAATAATTGCCTTTGGTACAGACACTGTTTTTGGGCTGGCATGTATTTACGATGATTTAAAAGCAATTGAAAAAATATATGAAGCAAAAGGAAGAGATAAATTAAAAGCTTTACCAATGATGTGTTCTAATATTGAAATGGTTGATAAGGTTGCCTATATAAATGAAATCGATAAAAAGATTATGAATAAATTTACACCTGGTCCTTTGACAATTATTTTTAAGAAAAAAGAAATTGTTGATGATTATATTACAAGTGGAAGAGATACTATTGGGATAAGAATTCCAAATGACAAATGGATTTTAGATTTAATTGATTCAATAAATAAACCGTTATTAGTTACTAGCGCCAATATTTCTAATGAAGATAATATTTTAAAATGGAAAGATGTATTAGAAAAAATGGGCGAAAGAATTGATGGTTTAGTTAAAAAAGATGCGATAGGAAAAAGGGCGAGCACCATCATTGATGGCTCTAGCGATGAAATAAAAATATTGCGTGAAGGTCCAATCAGTTTAAAAGAAATCATGGACTGCATAAAGGAGTAATTATGTCACAACCTATTTACATTACTGGTCACAAAAATCCAGACACTGATTCGATTGTTTCGGCTATCGCTTATGCTGAATACAAAAACAAAAAAGACAAACATGCCCTGGCTTGTAGAATTGGACCTGTCAGTGCAGATACTGAATATTTATTAGAACGCTTTGGTTTTGAAGATCCTGTTCATATCTATTCAGCTAAATCAACAATTGGTGAAATTGAATATGATAAGGCAATTTTGATTAGTCCATGTCTTACTATTAAAGAAGCTTTAGAAAAGATTATTAAAACTGATACAAGAACATTATTTGTAACTGATAAACATAAAAAATTATTAGGACTGTTATCACTTTCTAATCTTAATAATTTGTGGACTGCTGATGAAAGATATTTATCAAAATTATTAAAGACTGCGACACTAGAAAATATCATTAAAATATTAAGAGCTAAGGTATTAGTCAAGGCCAGCAAGTTTTCAATCAATGGCAAAGTGGAACTTGCACCATCTGAAGAAGATGTCATCAATAAAAATGATATTATCATCACTTCTAGTACTAAGCGTTTTAAACAGGCACTTAAAGCTAAAGCTGCTTTAATCATCATCAATGGTAATTATCATAAATTTGATTCTTTATTAGAGGATGCAAAAAAAGAAGATGTCAACGTTATCAGCACAAATTATAATGCTTTAAAAATATCTAAACTAATATATCAGACACCTACTATTGAACAGATAATGTTGAAAGAAAAGGATGTTGTAAAAGTTTATATCAATGACACTACCGATACGACCTTATTAAAAGTATCTAAGACTAGATTTAGATCTTATCCTATCTTAGATGAAAATAAGGATGTAGTTGGTGCACTAAGCAGATATCATTTATTGAATTATAAAAAGAAACAATTTGTCTTAGTTGATCATAACGAAACAAAACAAGCAATTGATGATATTGATTCGGCAGAAATAATTGAAATAGTTGACCATCACCGCATTGGCGGTTTTAAAACAGCTAGTCCTATTTCTATTACAACTATGGTAGTTGGTGCTACAGCCACAATCATCACTAATAAATTTATGGAAGACGGTATCAAGATTGATCCAAAATTGGCAGGTTTATTACTTGGTGCAATCTTATCAGATACAATGAATTTTAAATCACCAACGACAACAATTCTTGATAAAGAGATTGCTTCAAAACTTGAAAAGATAAGTAAAGTTAACAGTGATGAATTATATAAAGAAATAGTTAAACATGGCCAATCTTTAGGCAGTCGTAAGACAATTGATATTCTTTATGATGATTATAAGAATTATGATATCAATGGTATTAAAATTGGTATTTCTCAAGCTACATGTAAAGATGAAGAAGAATATCTACAGGTTAAGGATTCATTAGATATCACAATGTTAGAAGCATGTAAGACCAGAGGTTTAGATTTAATGATTTGTATGTTGACTGATCCTAATGGTAGAGGTTCTTATTTAATTACCAGTGGTGAAAGAAAAGAATTAATAAGTGGAATATATCCTGATAGAAAGGAAAATAACTTCGTTTCTAAATTGATGTCACGTAAAAAACAATTGTTGCCAGAAGTTATCAAGGCTCTATCTTAATGGGAAGATATTTATTAAGTCATGGTCATCTTATAGTTGATGGGAATCGTGAATATATAGATGGTGCTCTATTAATAAATGATGAAACAATTGAAGATGTCTTTTATCATACAAATCAGATTAAACAAGATTTAGGTGAATATATTGAAATTGATTTAAAAGGCAAGATTGTCATGCCTGGATTTTTTGATAGTCATCTTCATGGTTGTTTTGGCTATGACTTTAATGAAATATCTCTAGATAAATTAAATGAAGTATCAAAAGCTTTAAGAAGAAAAGGCACAACATCTTTTCTTACTACTTTAACTAATAATGAACATTTATTATCACAATTTAAAACATTAGATGATAAAAAAGTAGAAGGTCATTTAGGAATTCATTTAGAAGGGCCATTTATTAATCCTGAATATAAAGGCGCCATAAATGAAAGATATATTATTCCTTATGATGAAAAATATTTAAATGAAATTCTTGATTCATCTTCTAAAATATTACAGATGACATTGGCTCCTGAAATTAAAGATGCTGAAAAATTAATGAAACAATTAAGAAACAATAATATCAAGATAATGTTAGGACATTCAGGCGCTTTAAAAGATGACATCAAAGAAGATTATGATGGTTTTAGTCATTTATTCAATGCATCAAATGGTTTACATCATCGAAATATTGGTCTAGTAAATTTGGCATTTGATGATAATGACAAATATGTTGAAGTTATAGCTGATGGCATTCATCTAGATACAAGCATCTTAAAACTTATTTATAGAAATATCAGAAAAGATCGTTTAATTCTAATATCTGATTGCACACTGATGGCAGGTTTAAATGATGGAGAATATGAATTTGAAGGAATGAAGTGTCTAAAAAAAGATTTACTTTGTGTTAATGAAGAAGGAAAGATAAGTGGTGGTGCATCATTTATAATTGATGGCTTAAAGAATATGCATAAAGCTGGTGCTTCTTTAACTGATTTATTACTAATGAGCAGTTTAAATGCGTATCGATTCTATGGCTTAGATAATAGATATGGAAGTTTAGATAAAGGTAAATATGCTGATATTGTCATCTTAGATGATGATTTAAATCTGGTATCTGTGTTTGTAAGAGGTGAAATGATAAATGCTTAAGTTCTATTTAAAAGTTATTGTCTATCTATTCAGTTTTGTGTTGACCTTGATTGGTTTAAATGCTTTTGATTTTAATCGTTTTATTAAGAAAGGCCAGATTGTCAAAGCTTGGATTCTGTATTTTATTATTGCCATGTCTTTGGCATATTTATTTGGTTCATTCTTAATGTCTATTATTTATTATTTTCAATAATGATATAATTGATACTCAAGGGGGGAAATAATTATGGGAACACTTTCAATTGCGTTACCTTATGTCGTTTTGACTTTTTTTGTTTCCCTAATATTAGTTCCTTTTATTAAAAAGATTGGCTTTTCTATTGAAGCGTATGCCGTAGAAAACGAAAGAACTGTTCATCATGGAAAGATTGTAAGAATTGGTGGTTTAGCCATCTTTTTGGCATTTATTATTGGTATGACTATCTTTGTCCATCCAGACAGTACATTTAATGCCATCATCATTGGTGCCTTGATTGTCTTTATTGGTGGTCTAATTGATGATATGTTTGATTTAAAGCCAATTATTAAATTTGGTTTTCAATTGTTAGCTGCCGTCTATGTTGTATTTATTGGACATATTCAATTAAATGAAATCAATTTATTTTTCTTTACAATAACATTTAAACCAATTATTTATTTCATATCTATTTTATGGATTGCGGGTGTTACCAATGCGATTAATTTAATTGATGGTTTAGATGGTCTATCTAGTGGTATATCAATAATAGTCTTGTGTGTTATCGGTTTTATTGCCTATCAGATGCGTAGAATTGATGTTGCGGTTGTAGCATTGATATTGGTTGGTTCAATTGGCGGTGTCTTACCTTATAATTTCCATCCTGCCAGCATATTTGTAGGAGATTGCGGTGCCTTGTTTATGGGCTTTATGATTGCGTGTCTATCATTATTAGGCTTTAAATCAAGTACGGTTATTTCTTTAGTATTCCCATTAATCATTCTGTTTATTCCTTTAGCTGATACAAGCCTGGCAATAATCAGAAGGAAGGCTAATGGTCATAAGATATCTGAAGCTGACAGATCACATCTTCATCATGTGTTAATGTTTAAGATTGGTTTAAGCCATGCTCATACTGTCTTATTATTATATTTTGTGACAATATTGTTTGGTATTGATGCCATAATCATGTATTTCCATCAGAAGGCAGGTTTAATAATTTTAGTTGTCTTATGTTTTATTGCCTGGATATTTATAGAATTAACAGGCATGATTAAAAATAGTTTCCATCCGCTTATTGGCTTATGTCGAAGAATAACAGGACATCCAAAAAAGAGTGAAGATGCGAAATTTGATGCGAATAAAATAAAAGATTAGTCA
Source organism: uncultured Solobacterium sp. (assembly GCA_946415785.1). GTDB lineage: Bacteria > Bacillota_I > Bacilli_A > Erysipelotrichales > Erysipelotrichaceae > Colivicinus. Next base: position 56 of record CAMKTV010000022.1, on the reverse strand, counting down.
GTGAACTGAGTCCCAAAATTTAGACAGTTCTCATTAAGGCCTGATTCCGATATTCA
>CAMKTV010000021.1 GCA_946415785.1 uncultured Solobacterium sp. | reverse complement strand
GATGTAGGCGATTTGATTAAAAATGGATAAACATCAAAGTGTGCTTCTAAATGAAGCAATAGAAATGTTAGATGTCAAAGAAGACGGCATCTATGTTGATGGCACGCTAGGTAGAGGTGGCCATTCTAAAAAGATTCTTGAAAAGCTAAAAAATGGCAAGCTATATTGCTTCGACTTAGATGAAAAAGCGATTGAAGAATCAAAAGAAAGATTAAAAGATTATTCAAATGTTATCTATATTCATGACAATTACATGAATATGAATAAATATGTGGATTGTGTCGATGGCATCCTGTTAGATCTAGGTGTCTCATCTCCACAATTCGATGAAGCGATTAGAGGATTCTCATATCGCTATGATGGTCCGCTTGATATGCGCATGAACCAGGATGATGATTTAACAGCTTATAAAATCATCAACGAATATTCTAAAGAAGAATTATTAAAAATCTTCTTTGAATTCGGTGAAGAAAAACATGCCAAAAGAATTGTCGAACAAATATGTTTGAAAAGGCAAGAAGGACCAATTGAAACTACTATACAACTGGTTGAAGTTATTAAAGAAGCTCTCCCACAAAAAGTATTGAGGCAAAAAGGACACCCCGCAAAACAAGTCTTTCAAGCCTTAAGAATAGCTGTCAACCATGAACTTGATTCCCTTTCTTGTTTCTTGAATAGCTTCGACCAGTTACTAGCTAAAGATGGCAGATGTGTCATCATAAGCTTCCATTCCTTAGAAGATCGGATGGTTAAACAAAGATTCAAACAGTTAACAACTGTTGATGAAGATAAAAGTATATTCAAGCTACCAGAAGAAATAAAAAAGCCTGAATATGAACTGCTAAATAGGAAAGTGATAGTTCCTAGCGAAAAAGAGATGGAGTTAAATCCACGAAGTAAAAGTGCCAAATTAAGAGGATTAAGGAGAATGAACAATGGCTAAATTAAGAAAAAGAAGAAAAGAGATTGATCATTTAAAACGCTTCGCAGTATGTTTCTTTACTTTGGCCTTTGTGATGCTTATAATTTCAAGTATTTTCGTTAATATCTTCAATACTTCACTTACAATGAAAATTCAGAATATGAATGATGAAATTGAAGTATTAAAATCAGAAAATCAAAAATTAAACATTCAAATAGCTGGCTTAGAAAACAAAGACCGTGTATATATGATTGCTCAAGATGCTGGCTTAAATCAAAACCAGGACAACGTTATTAGCATTCAGGGTGGTTATTGATGAATAAAAGCAATAACCGGCTTAAAATTGTCTATTTTTTAGCATTGACATTTGTACTTGTATGCATTGTCAATGTTTTTATTGTCTCGATTTTTAAGGTACATGTTCGTTCTAATACTTCACTTGAGCCATATATTGAATCAGTATCATTGGTGTCAGAAAAGATTTATGCCAAAAGGGGAAACATCTATGATACTAATGGGCAGATAGTAGCTCAAGATGAAAGAACATATGACATCATCTGTTATCTGGATGACAGCAGAAAAATAGGAAATAAAGAAGACTTTGTAAAAGATCCATTATTTACAGCCCAAGTATTAGCTGTTTATTTAGACATGGATCAAGCAGATATCTATTATTATTTAACTTATAATCCTAATCTATATCAAACAGAATTAGGCCTAAAAGGAAGAAATTTAAGCGAAGAAACTAAAGATGCGATTGAAAATTACGAAGGTTTACAGGGCATCGGTTTTAAAGAATCAAATCGCAGAATATATAATCAAGGTAAGAATTTTGCGCCATATTTAATTGGCTTCGCTCAATCTGATGAACAAGGCAAATTAGTAGGTAAGATGGGGCTTGAATATTATCTTAATGATGAATTATCAGGCATTGATGGTAAACATATCTATCAACAGGATAAATATGGCTATATCTTAAATGGTATGAAAGAAGAAATCTATCCTGCTACTAATGGATATGATGTCTATACTACAATTGATACTTCTATCCAACAGGCTCTGCAGACAGCTTTTGATGATGTGGAAAGCCAGAATAACGCTTCTAAAGCCTGGGGTGCTGTTGTTGAAATAGAAAGTGGCAAGATATTAGCGTGGGGGCAGACACCTTCATTTGATCCAAATGTTTTAGATATTGAAAATTATAATAATATGGGCTCACAGGTTCCATATGAGCCAGGTTCAGTAATGAAATCATTTATTTATGCGGCAGCCATGGATTTAGATGTCTATAATGGCACGGCTACATTTGATTCAAGTCCATATTGTTATTTATCTAATGGCAATAATCCATATCGTTCATATGGCTCTAATTTAGGCTGTATATCAAATGCAGCAGGTAAGACTTGGGGAACAATTGAATTAGATTATGGACTAATCTATTCAAGTAACGTTGCTACATCAACACTACTATCTGATTATGTAGGAACAGATAGATATTCTGAATACCTAGAAAAATTTGGTTTCTTCCAGAATGTTGAAACTGACGGAATTGGTGAAGTGCCAGGTATCAAACACTACACATGGCCTAGTGAAAAATTATCTTTGACTTATGGCCAGGGTTCAAGTGTTACAATGCTTCAATTACTACAAGCATATACGGCAATCTTTGGCAATGGTGAAATGGTAAAGCCATATTATATTGATAAGATAGTTGATTCTGATTCTAATGAAATAATCTATTTAGGAAATAGAACTGTTGTATCTAAACCGATTAAAGAATCAACCGCAAGGCAGATGCAAGCCTTACTAGAAAGAGTAGTAAGTGATAAAGCTGGTACAGCTAAATATTATGCAGTTGATGAAGTTGATATTATCGCTAAAACTGGTACATCTGAAATCGTTGAAGGTTCAGGCTATAATTCTGATGATTCAATTACATCAGTTATGTTGGCTTTCCCAGCTAATAATCCTCAATACATGATTTATTTTGCCTATGTTTCTCCATATGATTATTACAATCATACATTCTCTACACCAATCAAAGATTTAATCAGAAGAACAGCTATTCTAACTGATGTTGGCTATAAGGCAAATCAAAATCAAATCAATAACACAATCACTAAAGATGTAATGCCAAATTTAGTAGGCAAATCTTCATATGAAGCAATTGATCTATTAAAGAATGAATATAATACTGATGTCGTTGTAATAGGAAACGGTGATAAAGTCTTAAAACAATATCCAGAAAATGGTGAAGATGTCTATTCTAAATCAAAAACTTTTATCGTAACTGATACTGATAATATTGAATTACCTGATTTTACTGGCTGGACAAGAAAAGAAGTAATTATCTACTGGCGTTTAAGTAATATCGCAATTCAAATGGAAGATTATGGTGTTGCCTATGAGCAGTCTTTGCCAAAAGGAACTATCGTTAATAAATATTCTGAAATAATCGTCAAATTTAAAAATATTGATAGTAAGGTAGAAACAGAGATTAAACAAGATATACAAGAAGATGAAGAATGATAAAAGCATGCATATATAAGCACGCTTTTAAATGAAAATCATTTTTTAATCATTAACATAGTAATCATATGGTGATAAACCAAGATTTAATCTATATGCTGTTTCTGATAAAGCACAAAGATATAAATTATATTCTGAATTATTTTTAAATTCTTTTTTATTACGTATTTGTTTGCCAGCTTCTACATCAATTGCTGAGAGTCTAATTAGTTCTTTATGGCGTTTAGAAGATACTGCATTAAAATCTTCAGCCATAATGGTAAATTTTATTCCTGTATAATAATTAAATAGTTTTTTATTAATCATTTAATACACCTTTTTCTTCCTACAGTTTTAGGATATCAAATCTAATATAATATTTAACAAAGCGTTACTAGAATTATGAAATAAAAATTCAAGTAAGTATAAAAAAGTGTTGTATTATTGAAGATTATTTTGTATCATAAATGAGTAAATAAGCGAAGAGAAATCTTCGCTTATATTATTGCTTGGGAGTTTTTATGAAAATTGATGAATTAAAAAAGTCTTTGAAAAGGGACTTAAAGTCATTAGGCTATGTGCTATATGATGTTTCGTTTGATAAGGGAAACAACATCTTACAAATCTTAATTGATAAGAAAATGGATTTGAAAGAAATAGAAGACTTGTCAAAGAAATTATCAAAGATTATGGACTTATATGATGAAGAATTTGACCAATATATTCTTGATGTATCCTCTGTTGGATTAGAAAGACCAATAAGGAGTAAAGAAGAATTAAACAAGGCAATAGATTCATATATCTATGTCAAAACAAAGGAATTAAAAATCAATGCTTATCTAAGAGAATTTGATGGTGAGACATTAAAACTTGAAAAGCTTGATAAAAACATTAAGAAGAATGTTGAAATAAAATACGGTGATATTAGACAAATACATTATGCTGTAGATTTCAAAGGAGAATTATAAAAATGGCAGGTATTAATTTAAAAAACAACAAAAACTTTATTGAAAGTATGAAGATGTTCGAGAACGATCGTAAGATTGATCCTGAGTTTGTTTTTGAAGTTTTAAAAGAAGCAATTGTTAAGACTTATCAAAAGCACATTGATGCTCCAGCAGCAAAAGTGCGTGTTGATTTTGATGGCAAAGAATTACATGTCTTCCATCTATTAGAAGTTGTTGATGATGAATCAGAAACTTTTGATGAAACATTAGATATCCTATTATCTGATGCTTTAAAGATTAATCCTGATGTTAAGATTGGTGATGTTATTGAAGAAGAATTCAATTTCGCTGAAATCGGTAGAACCAGCATCAATGTTGCTAAACAGATGTTGAAACAAAAAATCAAAGAATACGAAAAACAAAAAGTATTTGATGAATATAAAGACAAAGAATATGATTTGATTTCAGGTATTATTAAGACTGTTGAAGAAAAGTTTGTCTTAGTTGATATTAAAAATACAATTGGTATTTTATTAAAATCTGAACAGATTCCTGGTGAAGTATATAGAGAAGGCAATTCTATTAAATGTGTCATCAAGGAAGTTTCAAAGAATTCTAAGGGTTCACAAGTTGTATTAAGTAGAGCAGATGCAATGTTTGTGAAGAGATTATTTGAAAAAGAAGTTCCTGAAATTCAACAAGGTATCGTTGAAATCAAAGCTATTGCCAGAGAAGCAGGCGAAAGAACAAAGATGGCTGTTTATTCTCGTAATGAAGATGTTGATGCAATCGGTGCTTGTATCGGTTTAAAAGGAAACCGTGTTCAAGGTGTCATCTCTGAAGTTAAGGGTGAAAAGATTGATGTCTTTAACTGGAATGACGATATTGGCGAACTTGTTAAGAACGCATTAGCACCAGCTGAAGTAAAAGCATGTTTCTATTCTAACAGCATCATTAATCCTGAATTAACTGATGAAGTAATTGAAAAAGAAACTAAACGTAATACTAGACCTTTAGTTGTTGTAGTTGAAGATGACAAATTATCAATTGCTATTGGTAAAAAAGGTAAGAATGCTAAATTAGCAGTTAAATTAACAAACAGAAAGATTGATATTAAGACTGAAAGTGAAATTAAAGAATTAAATATCGATGTTGAAGCTGAAACTGAATTCTTTAAACAAGATCAAATCAAAATTCAAAAAGAAAAAGAAGCTAAAGAATTCATGGCTCTTCAAGAAGAAGCTGCAAAAAGAAAAGCTGAATTTGATGAAAGCCTTGCTGCTAATGATACTGGTATGTTTGAAGATGTCTTCGACGAATTTGAAGAAAAACCAATTGAAGTCACAATTGATGACAATGTAATGAAAGAAGAAGAAGTCGAAGAAGTTAAAGAAGAAGAAAAAGAAGAAAAACCAGTAAAAGAAAACAAGAAAGAAAAAGTAGAAGCTAATGCAGAAATCGAAGCAATCAAGATTGATAAGAAACCATTAACTCCTAGAACTGATTATGTTTCTAAATATGAAGAAGTAGCTGCTTCAACAAAACGTGCTGAAAATAAGCCAGCTGCTAAGAAACATAAAAAGAAAGATGATGATGATCGTCGTGTTCGTGCTGAAAATCTAGAAAAGAAAGAATATGATGAGGATGTTAAACCATTCTATTCGGAAGAAGAATTAGAAGAAATCAGACTTCAAGAAGAAATGGAAGAAGATTCTTGGATCAATGATGATGATATCGACTTCGATGAATATGATGAATATTATGATGAGGAAAGATAATGAAAAAGATTCCTATGCGTAAATGTATTGCGACTAATGAATCTTTACCTAAAAAAGAATTGTTGCGCATTGTTAAGACACCCGAAGGAGAAATCAAGGTGGACTTAACTGGCAAATTAAATGGTAAGGGTGCTTATATAAAAAAGTCATTAGAAGCTTTGGAAATCATTAAAAAGAAGAAATCTTTAGATCATCTATTTGAAATGAAAGTAGATGAAAAGGTTTATGAGGAAATATTACATGTGATTAATCAATAAAGGAGGGTGTCTATGGCTAAGCAGACTTATAAGAAACATTTAAATAAGAATAAGAATAATAACTATAATAATGCTCCTAATAAGAAGAAAGAAGATCAAAAGATTGAGAAAATCAATTATTATGATGGCATTACAATTAGTGAATTAAGTTCTTTAATAAACAAAAATCCTAGTGAAATTATTAAGCTTTTGTTTATGCTTGGCAAGATGATGACAATCAATTCCCCTTTAGATGATGAAAATGTTGAACTTGTTTGTATGGAATATGGTATTACTCCTACAAAAGTTGAAGAAAAAGAAGCTGAATCACTTATTGATGATATTGTCGATGAAGAAAAAGATTTAGTTGAAAGAGCACCAATTGTTACAATCATGGGACATGTTGACCATGGCAAGACTACATTATTGGATATGATTAGAAAAAGTAATGTAACAGCTGGTGAATTTGGTGGTATCACTCAACATATTGGTGCTTACCAGGTTGAAGTTAATGGCAAGAAAGTTACATTCCTAGATACACCAGGACATGAAGCTTTTACCGCAATGAGAGCCAGAGGAGCATCTGTAACTGATGTTTCAATCATTGTTGTTGCTGCAGATGATGGCGTTATGCCTCAAACCAAAGAAGCAATTGATCACTCTAAGGCAGCAGGTGTACCAATTATTATTGCCATCAACAAGATGGACAAACCAGGAGCTAATCCTGATCGTATTAAAAATGATTTATCAGAATTAGGTTTAATGCCTGAAGAATGGGGTGGAGATACAATTTATGTTGAATGTTCTGCCAAAACAGGTGATGGTATTAAAGATATTTTAGAGACTATATTGGTAGTTTCAGAAGTTAGAGAATTAAAAGCTAATCCAAATAAGGTCGCAACTGGTACTGTTATTGAAGCTAAATTAGACAAAGGCAGAGGGCCAGTAGCAACACTGTTAGTTCAAAATGGTACTTTAAAACAAGGTGATTCAATTGTTGTGGGTACAGCCTATGGCAAGATCAGAAGAATGAACAATGATAAAGGTGAAGACATCAAAGAAGCTTTGCCTAGCATGCCAGTAGAAGTTATTGGTTTAAATGATGTACCAATTGCTGGTGACAATTTTAAAGTATTTGAAGATGATAAAGATGCCAGAGCTATCGCTAATGCCAGAAACAAAACAAGAATTGAAAAAGAAAGAAAGGCATCTAGCGCAATGTCTCTTGATGATCTGAGTGCTCAAATTGCTTCTGGTGAAATAAAAGAAGTTCCAGTTATTGTTAAATCAGATGTTCAGGGAACTGCTGAAGCTGTTGCATCTTCATTAAGCAAGATTGAAGTATCAGGCGTTAAAGTAAATGTCATCAGAAGTGCTGCTGGTAGTATTTCTGAATCAGATGTTATCTTGGCATCAGTATCACATGCCGTTATCTATGGTTTCAATGTAAGACCAGATGCTAATGTTCGTAAGAAAGCTCAAGAAGAACAGGTTGAAATAAGACTACATAATATCATCTATAAAGCTGTCGAAGAGATGCAGGCTGCCATGAAGGGTATGTTAGCTCCAGTATATGAAGAAGTAGTCTTAGGACAAGCTGAAGTAAGAAAGACATATAAGGTATCTAAGATTGGCACAATCGCTGGCTGTATGGTCAGTGAAGGCAAGATTGTTCGTGATAGTAAGATGCGTCTAATCAGAGATGGTATTGTTATTTATACCGGTAAATTAGCTTCTTTAAAACGTTTTGAAAATGATGCTAAAGAAGTATTACAAGGCTATGAATGTGGCTTGACTGTTGAGAATTATAACGATTTAAAAGAAGGCGACATCATTGAGGCTTATGCTGATCAAGAGGTAAAAGTTGAATAATGGGTAGAGTAGAAAAACTAGATTCACTATTGTTAAAAGAGATATCACATATTATTCAATTTGATTTGAATAATCCTGAAGTTGGCTTTTGTACAGTATCAGAAGTTCGTCTTACAAATGACCTATCAAAAGCTAGAGTCTATGTTTCTTTCTTTGGAAACAATTATGGTATCGCTGCCTTAAAGAAATCTAAAGGTTATATAAAAACATTACTGTCAAAAAGAATTAAAATTAGAAAAATACCTGATATTGAATTCTTGGTTGATGATACTTTAGATAAAGTAGAAAGAATAGAAGAAATAGTTAATAATGATAAATAATCTTACTTCGGTAAGATTTTTATTTATTATTAATAATTATCTATATAATAGATAAAAAGGAGTAAGCATTATGTCAGTAATATTAATTCTTTTAGGTTTAATCTTATTATTTATATTGGTACTTGTTTTAAGAACAATCTTATTTAAAAGTAAGACATCTTATTATGAATATTCTAATGATGAAGAAAGAGTAGATGAATATTCTAAAAAACTATCAAAGATGGTGCAGTTTGAAACTATCTCTGATGCCGCAAAGCCAGAGCCTGATAAATTTAGAGCTTTTCATGAAGAATTAAAGAAATTATTCCCACATCTATTTAAAGAATTAGAATATGTAGAAATAGACGGTAATCTTTTACTTAAATGGAAGGGCCAAGATTCTAATTTAGAACCATTAATGCTTATAAGCCATATGGATGTAGTTGAGGCTAGTGGAAAATGGAAGTATGAGCCATTTTCAGGCTATATAGATGAAAATAAATATATTTGGGGTAGAGGAACATCTGATACAAAATGTTCTTTGATGGCTTTTTTACAAGCTTCAGAAGAATTATTAATTGAAGGCTATAAACCGAAATGTGATGTTTATTTAGGCTCTTCATGTACAGAAGAAATTGGTGGTGATGGAGCACCTAAGATTGTTAAATATTTAAAAGATAAGGGCATCAGATTATATATGCTTTGTGATGAAGGCGGAAGCCTTGTTGAAAATCCGATTGGTGGCGTCAAAGGACAATTCGCAGCTATTGGTATCTTTGAAAAAGGATATGGCGATTTAAAGATTATTGCCAAGAGTAATGGTGGACATTCTAGCACCCCAGCTAAAGGGACAGCTATTCCTAGACTTGCAGGTTTTATTAATGAAATTGAAAAGCACAATCCATTTAAAGTTAAGTTCTCTAAAGCAGTTGATGCTTTCTTAAAAAATGTCGCTCCTTATTGTACTAACTTTTGGCTAAAACTTGTAATGGTCAATGAAGATATCTTAAAACCATTATTAAAAGTAGTAATGCCTAAGATATCGTCTGAAGCTGCAGCAATGTTAAAGACAACAATTGCCTTTACAATGCAAAAGGGTTCAGATGGATATAATGTCTTGCCACAAACTGCCTGGGTAAGCGCTAATTTAAGATATATTCCTCATCAAAAGATGGATGAATCTAATAAATTAATAAGCGACATCGCAGCTAAATATGGACTAGAAACAGAAGTTATTAAGTCTAATAATCCATCTAAAGAATTAGATTTAAACAGTGAACAATACAAGATGGTCTTAAAGACTATCAATAATATATTTCCAGGTGTTGGTAACTTACCATATGTTGTAACAGGAGGAACTGATGCGAGATTCTATGGTGAAATATGTGATCATTGCGTGCGCTTTTCACCAGTTATGTATGGTCCTGAACAATTAAAGGCAATGCATGGCATAGATGAAAATATCAATGGTAGAACTTTACCAATGGCTGTTGATTACTATAAATATTTAATTAAAGCACAAGAGGAAAGATAATGATTGATTCAAAGATAAAAGTAAATATAAATGGTCTTAAACAAAGAATACATATTAAAGGCAATCCTGATAAGAATATCTTACTGTTCTTACATGGTGGACCAGGTGTCGCTAACAGGCATATTCCTTGTAAGTATAATGATGATTTAGCAGATGACTTTTTGGTTGTTGGCTATGATCAAAGAGGGACTGGTGGCTCTTATTGGGGAAGCAAGAAGGAAGATTTTAAGATTGAACAGTATGTTGAAGATGTTGAATGTTTAATTAAATATCTATGCAAAGAATTTAATAAAGAGAAAGTCTTCACAATTGGTGGCTCATGGGGTTCGTTATTAGGACTAAGACACGCCTATAAATATCCTGAACATTTATATGCTTTCTTAGGCTTTGGCCAGTTTGTGGATGGTGAATTAAACGAAGAGATATCTTATAACTTCGCTTTAGAAGAAGCTAAGAAACATAATGATGTAAAATCAATTGCTAAATTAGAAAAGATTGGTAAACCCATAAAAGGACTATATAAAGATGGCTACAAAGGCATGTCTATTCAAAGAGAGATAATGAATAAATATGGTGGCTATTCTAAGAAACATCAATCTAAATCATATACAGGAGGTCTTGCAAAAGCGTATCTGTATTCTGGTGAATATTCATTCTGTGATGCCTTAGGTGTTTTGTTTGGTGCTAAAAGAACAGTCATCACTATGTGGCCAGAAATAGCGAAGATTAAATTAGAAAAAGACTATCTTAAATATGATTGTCCAATATTAATCTTTGATGGTAAACTAGATAAAAATACGCCTGCCGATTTAGTAGAGGATTATTATGATGCGATAAAAGCGCCATATAAAGAATTAATCTGGTTTGAACAATCAGGGCATAACCCTTTAATTGATGAAGCAGATAGATTTAAAGAATTATTAAAAGATTGTTTTCATAAAATTGAAAGGGGAGAATTATGTCAATAAAAGAAGATATTAAAGAAAGAATTAAATTACCAGAAAAATTAGGTTTTATGGCCTTTTCTACTTCAAGTAATATTGTATTTAATTTCAAATCACTTTATTATTTGACATTCTTAAAGATGATTTTAAAGATTCCTGTATTCTGGGCATCAACTATCTTAACAATTGGCACAATATGGGATGCCATCAATGATCCACTAATTGGTTATTGGAGCGTCAATCACAAATTTAAATCAGGAGAAAAAATTAGACCTCTTGCTTTATATTTCGCTATTCCATGGGCTATTACAATCATCCTAATGTTCTGTGATTTTGGCTTAAGTCAAAATCTGACAATCATCATCTGTATTCTTATTTATCTTATATTTGAAGCATTCTATACTTTCTTATCTATCCCTTATAATTCAATGGGTGCTTTAGCTACTAATAATGATGAAGATAGAAGAAGCATCAATTCTTTTAGATCATTAGGTGGTTGCCTAGGTAGTGGTATTGGTGCTGTTGCCGTTCCAATTCTTGTTAAAAATGTATTTGGTGGTTTAAAGAATAGTGATATTTATACCAGTGATGATGCAAGAGCTTTATTATATACAGCGATGATAATGGCCGCTATCTGTTTATTTGGCTGTCTGACACATTATTTCACTTCTAAAGAAAGAGTAAAACAACAAGATGATAATGAAGAAAAGATTTCATTTGTAGATACATTTAAGATGTTATTTTCAATTAAATCATGGATTTTCAATATGTTGTTTATCTTATGCTATGGAATAAATACTGCTATTGTAATGAATGAAGTTAATGATTATGCTGCTTATATCTTAAAAGATTCAACAATGGCTACACCAATTCTGGCCTTCTATTTAGTAGTATCAATTTTAACAGCCATCTTTATTGGCGGCTTGGATAAAAAGATTGGCCATAAGAATATGATGATTATCGCTGGTTTATCACAAGTTATCACAAGAATCCCATTTATCTTATTCCCACATTCATTAATAAGTGTATGCATACTTGGTGTAGGCACAGGTTTAGGTTCAACAATTGCCTTTATTATGTTTAATACAAATAGAAATAATATTTCAGACATTGTGGAATTTAAATTCAAAAGAAGAATTGATTCAATGGTTTCAACTTGTGATAATCTGATTACTAAACTTGCGGAAGCATTAGCTGTCTGGATTATGGGCATTGGCTTAGCTATGGCAGGTTATAATGCTGATTTAGGTGTAAATCAAACTCTCAGCACTCAAAATACAATCATTGCCTTATTAGGATGGATACCAGCTATAATCTGTTTAGCAATGACTTTATTCGCAACTAAAGCTGATGTATTAAAAGAATATAAAGATGAACAAGCTAAAGTTTTAAATGAATAAATAATAATTTATAAATAGTATTAAAAATCTCTATCTGTTACAAGATAGAGATTTTTGTTTATAGATCTTTATAATTATTATCTTCAATAAAAAAAGATGCCCGCAGGCATCTTTAGCTTTATTTATTTTTGATTGCAGCTTGAGCAGCAGCAAGTCTTGCGATTGGCACTCTATATGGAGAGCAAGAAACATAATTTAAGCCAACCTTATGGAAGAATTCAACAGAAGCAGGATCGCCACCATGTTCACCACATACACCAAGTTTGATGTCAGGTCTTACTTTTCTACCTTGTTCAGCAGCTAATTTAACTAGGATACCAACACCATGTTGATCTAGTTTTTGGAATGGATCTTGTTCATAAATCTTAGCTTCTTCATAAGACTTTAAGAATTTAGCAGCATCATCTCTTGAGAAGCCAAATGTCATTTGAGTTAAGTCATTTGTACCAAATGAGAAGAATTCAGCTTCTTGAGCGATTTCACCAGCTAATAGTGCAGCTCTTGGGATTTCAATCATTGTACCTACATGATATTGAAGCTTGATGTCTGAATTATAAATCATTTCTTCAGCAGTCTTAACAACGATATCTTTAACGAAACTTAATTCCTTAACATCACCAACAAGTGGGATCATGATTTCAGGAACTACATTCCATTCAGGATGTTTTCTTTGAGTATTGATTGCAGCACCAATGATTGCTTTTGTTTGCATTTCAGCGATTTCTGGATAAGTAACTGCTAGACGGCAACCTCTGTGTCCCATCATAGGGTTAACTTCATGTAAACCAGAAATGATTTCTTTTAATTCTTCAACGCTTAACTGCATTTCTTGTGCTAATTCTTCAATTTCTTTTTCACCAGTAGGAACGAATTCATGTAGAGGAGGATCTAAGTAACGGATTGTTACAGGATTACCTTGCATTGCTTCATAGATACCTTCGAAATCTTCTTGTTGAAGAGTTAATACTTTTTCAAGAGCAGCTTTTCTTTGTTCCTTAGTAGAAGAAACAATCATTTCTCTTATAGCTTTAATCTTAGTTTCTTCAAAGAACATATGTTCAGTTCTAACTAGACCAATACCTTCAGCACCAAATTCTAGAGCTTTTGCAGCATCTTTTGGAGTATCAGCATTTGTTCTTACTCTTAGAACTCTTCTTTCGTCTGCCCAATCCATGAATCTCTTGAAATAACCAGAGATAGTTGCAGGTTCAGTAGGGATAGCTTCACCATATACATAACCTGTGCTACCATCTAGAGAAATCCAATCGAATTCATGATATTCTTTACCAGCAACATAGAATACTTTATTGTCTGCATCAATTGTGATATCACCACAACCAGATACACAACATTCACCCATGCCTCTTGCAACAACAGCAGCATGTGACGTCATACCACCTCTAACAGTTAAGACACCTTCAGATACAGCCATGCCTTCGATATCTTCTGGAGAAGTTTCAAGTCTTACTAAGACAACTTTCTTGCCGTTTTCATGTTCTTTCTTAGCATCTTCAGCTGAGAATACAACTTGACCACAAGCAGCACCAGGAGAAGCAGCTAAGCCTCTAGCGATTGGTTCTGCATTAGCTAAAGCTTCATCATTGAACTTAGGATGTAGTAATGCATCTAATTGTTTTGGTTCTACCATTAATAGAGCATCATCAATTTCTACTAATCCTTCATCTACCATGTCACAAGCAATCTTAAGTGCTGCAGCAGCAGTACGTTTACCATTTCTTGTTTGTAACATGAATAGTTTTCTATTTTCAATTGTGAATTCCATATCTTGCATATCATGATAATGATGTTCAAGTTTATTACAGATTTCAACAAACTGTTCATAAGCTTCAGGCATTACATCTTTTAATTGATCGATTGTTTGCGGAGTTCTAACACCAGCAACAACGTCTTCACCTTGAGCATTCATTAAGAATTCACCAAATAATTTGTTTTCACCAGTAGCAGGGTTTCTTGTGAAGGCAACACCAGTACCACAGTCATTACCCATATTACCGAAAACCATCATTTGAACATTGACAGCTGTTCCCCAAGAAGAAGGTATATCATTTTCTTTACGATAGAAGATAGCTCTAGGATTGTTCCAAGATCTAAATACAGCTTCAATTGCTCTTTCAAGTTGAACATTTGTATCTTGTGGGAAGTCTTCATTTAAGTTTTCTTTATAGAATTCTTTGAATCTTCTTACAAGTTCTTTCATATCTTCAGCGTCTAATTCAGTGTCTAATTTAACGCCTTTGATAGCTTTTAATTCATCAATGATTTCTTCAAATCTTTTCTTAGATAGTTCCATAACTACATCTGAGAACATTTGAATGAAACGACGATATGAATCATAAGCGAATCTTTCGTTTCCAGTCTTATTAGCGATAGTTTCAACAACCTTATCGTTAATACCTAGATTTAGGATAGTATCCATCATACCTGGCATACTAGCTCTAGCACCTGAACGTACAGATACTAATAATGGATTTTCTTCATCTCCTAATTTCTTTCCAGCTTGATCTTCTAGCTTTAATAGAGCTTCTTTAATTTCTTGCATGATGTCAGAATTGATTTTTCCACCATCGTCATAATAAGCAGTACATGCTTCTGTCGAAATAGTAAAGCCATAAGGAACTGGTAGGCCAATACTAGACATTTCCGCAAGGTTAGCACCTTTTCCGCCAAGAAGTTCGCGCATCTTCGCATTACCTTCTGCGAACATATAAACATATTTCTTGCTCATATAAATTCTCCTTTTGCCTAAACATATAAATTATAGCACTAAATAAAAATTTTTTTCTTAAAAAATCGTCAGTTATTATTAATAAATAGTATATTTAAATAATTAAATATAATAAATAAAAATCTAAAAGATATAATAATGATAATGAACGATAGGAACTTTAAAGTATTAAAACTAATATTTATGCTTATATGCATAATTTTAATCTTTATTGACTACAAAATTGGCTTGGGAATCATGCTTGGTATTATATTTTCTGATATTAATTATCGTTTTATTGAATATCGCTATAGAAATTTAAATGTTTATTCTTTTAAACAGGTTATTGGGATTCTATTATCAATATCAATATTAATTGTTCCGGTTGCATTGTCTTTTATTTTTCCAAATATCTTTAATTGGATAGGGGTAGCTATTGGACTTTTATTGTCTAAAATTAGTATCATTATATTATCGTTGAAAAAATAAATTATGACTTTAACTATTCAAGCACATGTCTTCTCTATATTGATAATTACGGCGATTCTAATCGTGCTTTTATTATTTATAAATCGTGCATTAAAAAAATTTGATCCTTATGATAAACCTAAAGGATTAGTTCTTTTTAGTTTAATGGCAGTTGAAATGGTTGATAATACAGTTAGAAGTGATGTTAATGATGAAATATTTGAAAATTTAGGCCCTTATATTGGAAGTCTATGGGGCTATATTTTGTTGTCATCAATATCGGGCTTATTTGGCTTACAAGCAGTACCAACAGGGAATTTATCTGTTACCTTAACACTTGCGATTATTACTGTATTTTTGGTCGAATTTAATAGTATTAAATATAATGGTATAAAAAATTATGTCCAAGGTTTATTTGAACCGTTCGCTTTCTTTTTACCAATTAATATTTTTTCCAAGTTTTCGCCAATTATTTCGTTGTCTCTTCGTTTGTTCGCAAATGTTTTGACTGGGACAATTATGATGACAATGCTATATACATTCACAGGCTTTGTATCAAACTTAATTCCGATTATTGGAAGTTTTAATTTCTTTGGTGTTGCGTTGGCACCAATATTTCACGCTTATTTTGATTTAATTAGTGGATTGCTACAGACGTTTATCTTTACGTCTTTAACAATAATGTTTATTAGTAAGGAATTACCTGAAAAATAAGGAGGTCTTATGGATTTAGGAAGAGGTTTAGTTGCTATCGCTGCTGCAATTGCAGTATTTGCAGGATTTGGAACAGCCATTGGTGAAGGTAATGTATTCGCAAAAGCTGTAGAAGCTGTTGGAAAGAACCCTGAAGCTCATGACAAGATTAGGTCTTTAGCTATTGTGGGTGCAGCTATTTCAGAAACTGTTGCTATTTATGGTGTTTTAATTTCGTTTTTATTGATGTTTGTATTTAACTAATATTTATGGAATTTGATATTCAGGGCGTCTTATTTCCAAATTGGATAACCATGTTGGTGCAATTTTGTTCAACAATTGTATTGTTTTTATTGTGTAAAAAATTACTTTGGAAACCAGCTAGAGAAATCCTAAAGAAAAGACAAGAAAAAATGGATAGTGATCTAAAAGATGCCAAAAAGCTACAAGAAGAAGCTGTTAAAGCTTTAGATGATGCTAAAGACAATCTTTTAAAAGCACGTGATAAATCAAACGAAATTGTTTATAAGGCTAGGCAAGAAGCTGATGATATCAAGAAAGACATTATAGCTGATGCTAAAAAGGAAGCGACAGATAAGATTAAAGAAGCTGAAAGATTAATTGAAAATGAGAAACAAGAAGCCAAGAAAGAAATTCATGACGAAATGGTAAGCGTGGCAATGGCCGCTGTTAGTAAGCTTCTAAATGAAAAAGCTGATAGTAAACAAGATGAAGAAGCAATTAAAGAATATATCAAAGAGGTCAAAAAAGATTAATGAGTGAAGTGGCATCAAGATATGCAGAAAGTTTATTAATTCTCGCAAAAGAAAAAGATGTAGTAGAAAGATATAAGGATGAGATTATATTAATTTCTAATGCTTTTGATGATGCCAACATTAAGAAATTCTTTGCTTCATGTAAGATTAATAAAGAGGAAAAGAAAGAATTAATAAAAAAAGTCTTTAATGATTCAGTTGATAAATATGTCCTCAATTTCCTATTTGTTTTGATTGATAAGAATCGGATTGTTTATTATCAAGATATTTTCAAAGAATTCATAAAATTAGCGAATAATGAATTAAATATCGTGGAAGGTAGTATTGAACTTGCTAGAGATATTGATGAAAAATTATTACATGAATTAGAAGAAGCGTTAAGTGATGATAATAAAAGAATTATTTTAAAAGTTAAGATTTCAGATGATGTCATATCAGGCTTTAGGATAAATCTTGATAATAAAATTATTGATAATACAATGAAAAAGCGTATTGAAGATTTAGAAAATTCCTTATTGAGAAAGGGTGGCTTATGGACTTAAAAA
Organism: uncultured Solobacterium sp.; assembly: GCA_946415785.1. Taxonomy (GTDB): domain Bacteria; phylum Bacillota_I; class Bacilli_A; order Erysipelotrichales; family Erysipelotrichaceae; genus Colivicinus. The sequence goes on along the minus strand of CAMKTV010000021.1, from coordinate 3,789 downwards.
CAAGTGAAATTAGTTCTCTAATTAAAAAACAGATTGAAAATTATGATGAAAGAATTAAATCCGAAGACATTGGGACTATTGTAAAAGTAGGCGATGGTATTGCGATTATCCAAGGATTAGAAAAAGCCATGTCTAGCGAATTGCTAGAATTCCCAAATGGCGTTTATGGCATGGTTTTAAATCTTGAAGAAGACAACATTGGTGCTGTTTTATTAGGTGATGATACATATATTAAAGAAGATGATGAAGTAAAAAGAACTGGAAGAATTGTTGAAGTTCCAGTTGGTGATGAACTATTAGGCAGAGTTGTTAATGCCTTAGGACAAGCTATAGATGGCGGTCCTGAAATAAAGGCTAAAAAATATCGACCAATTGAAAGAGTTGCTCCTGGTGTAATGACAAGAAAATCAGTATGTCAGCCTTTAATGACAGGACTTAAAATAATTGATTCAATGATCCCTATTGGCAAGGGTCAAAGAGAACTTATTATTGGTGATAGACAGACAGGTAAAAGTGCTATTGCGATTGATACAATCATTAATCAAAAAGATAAGAATGTTAATTGTATTTATGTTGCGATTGGTCAAAAAGCATCAACAGTTGCACAAATTGTTGAGAAGTTAAGACAACATGATGCTCTTACTTATACAACTGTTGTTTGTGCAGGTGCAAGTGAATTATCGCCACTTCAATATATTGCGCCTTATGCTGGATGTGCAATGGGCGAAGAATGGATGGAACAGGGTAAGGACGTTTTGATTGTCTATGATGATTTATCTAAACATGCGGTGGCTTATCGAACAATGTCACTATTATTAAGAAGACCTCCAGGAAGAGAGGCTTATCCTGGTGATGTATTCTATTTACATAGCCGTTTATTAGAAAGGGCAGCTAAATTATCTGACGAATTAGGCGGTGGTTCTTTAACAGCTTTACCAATAATTGAAACCCAGGCAGGGGATATTTCAGCATATATCCCAACTAATGTCATTTCGATTACTGATGGTCAGATTTTCTTACAGACTGAATTATTTAATTCAGGTATTAGACCAGCTGTTGATTCAGGCTTGTCAGTATCACGTGTTGGTTCAGCTGCTCAAACAAAGGCCATAAAATCAGTATCTAGTTCTTTAAAACTAGATTTAGCACAATATCATGAATTATTATCATTCGCTCAATTTGGCAGTGACCTAGATCCAACAACTAGAGCGACGATTGATAAGGGTGCTAAATTAACTGAACTTTTAAAACAAGGCCAATATAAGCCAATGTCTTTAGGTTTACAAACATTAAGCTTATATCTTGCGAAACATGGCTACTTAAAGAATATTGATACTTCGAAAGTATCTGAATTTGAAGAATATATGCATAAGAATATTAAAGAAAAATATAATGATATTCTTATAGAAATTGAATTAAAAGAGAAGATTGATGAAGATTTAGATGCGAAAATCAAGTCTGCACTTGATTTAATCTTAAATGATTATTTAGAGGTTTTCTAATTCATGGCAGGAAATAAGGCAGCTATTAGGTCACGTATTAAATCAGTTAATACCACCAAAAAGATAACTGGTGCTATGGAATTAATATCGACCGTTAAACTTCAAAAATATCGTAATATTGTTGGCAATATTATTACTTTTGAAGACACAATTGAAGATATTGTTTCAAAAATTCAATCTAGTGGCAATGATTTAGATAATGCATATGTGAAGAAAAATAATGCTTCTAAAAGATTCTTTTTCATTTTTACTAGTGATATGGGACTATGTGGCGGCTATAACTTAAATATTGAAAAACTTATTTCAAATAATGTAAACAAAGATGACCTGATAATCCTTGTTGGTAGCAAATTATATAAGCAAATGAAGGATGAAGGATATAAAATAATCAATGATTTATTGTATTCAGATAAACTTGAATATAATGAATTAAATAAATTATCTAAACAAGCTATAAATATGTTTAGACAAGGTGAAATCAATTCAATTAATGTCATTTATACAAAATTTGTGAATAATATTTCATTTAAGCCAAATATTAAAAAAGTATTGCCTTATGAATCGACAGCTCATAAACAAAGACATCAAGAAATGTTATTTGAACCTAGTCCTGATGAAGTATTAAATGAATTAATGCCAATCTATATAGAAAACAATATCTATCGTTTATTTATTGAATCAAAGACCAGCGAACATGGTTCAAGAAGATATGCGATGGAGAATGCGACAAATAACGCTGATGAATTAAATGAAAAATTATTACTTGCATACAACCAAGCTAGACAAGCAGCAATCACTTCTGAAATAACAGAGATTGTCGCTGGTGCAGATGCCTTGTAGAAGGGAGAGATATGGAACGTATTGGAAGAGTTATACAAATAATAGGACCGGTAGTTGATATTCGTTTTACTGACAAAGAACTACCAAATCTTTATAATGCGATAAAGATTGAAAAAGAAGATGGAACATATTTAACTGTTGAAGTTGCTCAACACATTGGTGATGATGTCGTTAGAACTATTTCAATGGGCTCAACTGACGGTCTTGTAAGAAATATGAAAGCAATTGATACTGGGAGTGCAATATCAGTACCAGTTGGGGAAGAAATACTTGGCAGAATGTTTAATGTTTTAGGTGAACCTATTGATGGCTTAGGACCTATTAAGCAAGATATTCTAAAAATGCCAATTCATAGAGCTGCTCCAAGTTTTGCGGACCAACAGACAAGCTCTGAAGTCTTAGAAACAGGCATCAAAGTAATTGACTTACTTTGTCCTTATGCAAGAGGTGGTAAGATTGGATTATTTGGTGGAGCTGGTGTAGGCAAGACTGTTTTAATGCAGGAGTTAATTCATAATATCGCTATGGAACATGGTGGTAGATCAGTTGTTGCTGGAGTTGGTGAACGAACAAGAGAAGGCAATGACATGTATCATGAAATGAAACAGTCAGGTGTTTTAGATAAGACCGTATTAGTTTATGGGCAAATGAATGAACCACCTGGAGCGAGAATGAGAGTTGGTTTATCTGGTCTAACAATGGCTGAATATTTTAGAGATCAAGAAAAACAAGATGTCTTATTATTTATTGACAATATCTTTAGATTTACCCAAGCTGGTTCAGAGGTTTCTGCACTGCTAGGAAGAATGCCTTCAGCTGTAGGATATCAGCCAACATTGGCAACCGAAATGGGACAGCTACAAGAAAGAATAACTTCCACAAAAGATGGCTCAATCACTTCTGTTCAAGCGATCTATGTTCCAGCTGATGACTTGACTGACCCAGCACCAGCTACAACTTTCTCACATCTTGATGCGAAAACAGTTTTAAACAGAAGCATTGCTGCATTGGGCATCTATCCAGCTGTTGATCCACTTGAATCAACAAGTAGAATATTAGATCCACTTATTGTCGGTGAGGAACATTATAGAGTTGCCAGAGGTGTTCAGGAATTACTTCAAAGATATAAAGAACTACAAGATATCATTGCCATTTTAGGTATGGATGAACTTGGACCTGAAGAAAAATTAATCGTCAATAGAGCACGTAGAGCTCGTAATTTCCTGTCACAGCCATTCGCTGTTGCGAGTCAATTCTCAGGCTTAGAAGGAAAATATGTACCAATTTCTGATACTGTAAGAAGTTTTAAGGAATTACTTGAAGGTAAATATGATGATTTGCCTGAACTTGCATTCATGTCAGTTGGCACAATTGAAGAGGCTGTTAAAAAAGCAGAGAGTCTATTAAATGATTAAAACACAGATTGTTACACCCGAAGGATTGTATA
>CAMKTV010000020.1 GCA_946415785.1 uncultured Solobacterium sp. | reverse complement strand
TGTCATCTTTCTGTTTCTCTTTAGAAATATGTTCTAACATCATTTCAAGTCTGTTTTTAACTGAAAGTTCTTCAAGATATTTTTCTTTTTCATCAATATTCTGAACATATATCTGCGCAAAAGTATCAACTAAAGATGATGCCAACAGACCATCAAAATTAATCACATTCCCAATTGGAAAACCTGATTTACCAAATTTCTGCGCTACAAGATTAAATTCTGTCAAAGCTTTCTTACAGATTACTTCAATACTTAATTCATCAGATAAATCTTCTTGTAGTTCTTCAAAAGCGACATGTTTAACGTCATTTTCAACATAATGGCTATAAACCTTGACTCTTTCTAGCCCCGCAAAGATAACCTTTAAATGATCGCCACGATTACGTGAAGATTTAATTCGACATAAAGTTCCATAACTGTACAGATCTTTTTCAGTTGGTGAATCAACTGATAAATCAATCTGGGAAACCAAAACCATATTCATGCCATTATTTAGTGAATAATTAACAGCTCTTACACTTTCATCCCTACCTACTTCTATTGCCAGTTCTTGATGAGGGAAAATAATGGCACCTCTTGTGCATAATAATGGACAATTCTTTAATTCTTCCATAATGTCCTCCTTCATATATTAAAAGACGCGAAGCGTCTTTATTCTTTATTGTTTCTTTAATAACTCAATTGTCTTAGTAAGCTTTAATTCTTCCTTGATGTCTTTTTCAGGAATATATTTCTTTATTTCTTCCTTTTCCATCTTGTAACTATCAGCTAATTTACCATAATGTTCATCAACTTCTTCATCACTTACTTCAACTTTTTCAGCATCACTAACTGCTTTTAAACATAAAGATGTTTTAACTCTTCTTGTAGCCATAGGCTCTAATATCTTCTTCATCTCTTCACTGTTTTGGCCAATAATCTTTTGATATTGTTCCATTGAGATGCCTTGATACATTAATCTTTGTGCCTGTTCATTAAACATTGTTTCAACTTCTGAATCAATCATAACTTGAGGAATGTTTACTTCACACATTTCAGATAATTTATCTAATAAGGCTTCTGTTGCGCTATTTTCAGCTTGAGCCTTTTTAGCGTTAAGTTTTTGTTCCTTTAGATGATTCTTATATTCTTCTACTGTATTAACGTTTTCAATTTGAAGTTCTTTTACAAATTCATCATCTAAAGCAGGCAATACTTTTTTCTTTATTTCATGAATCTTAACTTTGAAGATAACTGGAGCACCTTTTAATTCATCCACATGGTAATTTTCAGGGAATGTCACGTTGATTTCTTTTTCTTCTTCAGCCTTCATGCCAACTAATTGATCTTCAAAGCCTGGAATGAACGAATTAGAACCGATAACTAGATCATAATTATCTCCCTTTCCACCTTCAAAAGCTACACCATCTTTAAAGCCTTCAAAATCTAGGACAACTGTGTCACCATTTTCTACTTCACCATCTTCTTTTAATTCTAAATCAGCTTTTCTTTCTAAAGTACGCTTGATTTCTTCTTCAACTTCATCATCTTCTACTTTAGATTCTTCTTCTTCGTATTTTAATGATTTATAGTCACCAAGTTTAACATCTGGTTTAATAGGACATGTGAAAGTCATTTTAACGCCATCAGCATTAATTTCATTGTAATCTAAAGATGCACGGTCAATTAATTCAACTTCATGTTCCTTTAATACTTCTTCAAATGTTTCATTAGCGATGCCACTTGCTGCCTCCGCAAATACTTCACTATCATTAATGAATTTATGAGCTAGATTTGCTGGAACTTGTCCTTTTCTAAAACCCTTAATTTGAAGATTCTTTAATATCTTATCAAAAGCTTTCTTTTTAGCTTTTTCCCATTTTTCACCTTCTACAGTAACGCTAATTTCAGCCTTACCATCTTCAATCTTTTTATATTCTGACATAATTGCCCCTCCAATAAACGCTAGATAATTATATCAAAAACTAATTCATAATACTATAAATTGGCTGCTAAAGTAGTGTTAAAGTAATAATACAAGCAATAGCGATAAATGGCCCAAAAGGAATCTTATTTCTTTTGTGTATTAATATTTCAATTAATCCCAGTATTGAAGCCAATAAGATGATAATAAGGACTTTATAGGCATCAAAATAAAGACTTATCATAAAAATCAGTTTAATATCACCCATCCCCATATTATCTTTATGATTATTTTTATTCATTATAATAACTAACAGATAAATGAAAACGGAAATAATAAAGGCTCTAATTAAATCTAAATAAATATCATCAAATTCAAAGAACAGATAATTGATAATGCCTCCTATAATAAAACCATCAGGAATAATATAAGACTTAATATCAATGATTGATAAACCAATTAATATTAAAGATAGAATAATATCTTTTAGATATAAATAATTAAGATATTTGTTTTTAATAAACAATAAGACAAATACAATGCCAGTTATTATTTCAATTAATAAATGTGACTTATCTATTGGCTTACCACAATATTTACATTTTCCTTTCCTTAATAAATAGCTAAAAACAGGTATTAAATCAGATACATTTAATTTATGACCACAATTTTCACAAATACTTCTTGAATATATAAAATCTAAAGAATTGATATAGCGATAAGATAGACAGTTAATAAAACTGCCAAAAAAGCTTCCCAGGATAAATAGGAAGCTTAATTTAAGATAAAAAATTAAAGAATAATTAATCATCAGTTGTCAAAAGCTTTTTCAATGTACCCTATTATATTATTGACAAGGATTGGACATTCTTCCTCACTAATATTGATAGGAAGTGACAACATTAATTCTTTATATAACAAATCAATCGCTAAAGAAGCCTTGCTTGGTTCCTTTAAGAAATGTTCATTTAACATCTTTGAGCCTTCAATAAAGCCATCTGATTCTTCAACTAATAAGATATATTTAGGAATAAAATTATATTCAATGCCATTATTTTCCATTTTTATTTCTTCATTTATTTCTTGTCTAATCAAAGAATCAACTAATAAAACTTTGGCATTGATAAAGCCATCTGAACAAAGATATTCATTACATAAATCTAAATAATCTCTTAAATTCTTCTTATTTAAAACAGATACAGCGATTAACTGTTTTTCTTTAGAATCTTTTAGATAGATAGCTAAATCATCATCACTTAAAGAAAATGATTTACTGACTTTATTTTCATTATAGATTTTTAAAATTTCATCATTAAAATCTTTAGGGAGATAAGGAGCTTTCAGTTCTTCTTCAATGATTCTGATTGCTTCTTCTTTATTACCCTTTTCAATTAATTCTTTAATATCAATAAGCGTTTTTTCGTAATAATTCACGGTTAAATTCTATCACAATAAGAAATTTATTATAATAGTTAAGAAGGAAGGTATATTTATGGAGATATTAGAAGACATCAAATATGTCGGTGTAAATGACCACGATATTGATTTATTTGAAGGACAATACAAAGTTCCAAGTGGAATGGCTTATAATTCATATGTCATTCTCGATGAAAAAGTAGCTGTTTTAGATACTGTAGAAAAACGTTTTACTCATCAATGGTTAGATAATATACAAAAAGTTCTAGGTGAAAGAAAACCAGATTTTTTAATTGTTCAACATATGGAACCAGATCATAGTGCCAATATTTTAAATTTCATCAATACATATAAGGACGCTTTCATTATTGCGAGTGATAAAGCATTTGCGATGATGAAGAATTATTTTGGTACTGATTTTGTGGAAAGGCAGATTCGTGTCAAAGAAGGCGATGTCATCGATCTTGGAAAACATAAATTAAACTTTGTAGCTGCACCGATGGTACACTGGCCAGAAGTAATGCTTACATATGATTCAACAGCAAAAGTATTATTCTCAGCTGATGCCTTTGGAAAATTTGGTGCTTTAGATAAAGAGGAACCATGGTTAGATGAAGCTAGAAGATATTATATTGGCATCGTTGGTAAATATGGAACACAGGTTACAAATCTATTAAAGAAAGCAAGCAATCTCGATATCGAAATGATTTTGCCACTACATGGGCCTATCTTAAAAGATAACTTGGCTTATTATCTTAAGTTATATAGCACTTGGGCAGGCTATGAAGTTGAAAAAGATGGCGTATTAGTATGTTACACATCTGTTTATGGTCATACACAAAAAGCTGTAAATACCTTAGTTGAAAAATTAAAAGAATATAACGTTCCTGATCTAAAAGTATTTGATTTAGCACGCAGTGATATGTCTGAGGCAGTTGCTCAGGCTTTTGCCTATTCTAAAATCGTTCTAGCTACCACAACATATAATGCCGATATCTATCCATTTATGAAGGAATTTATCAATCATCTAACAGAAAGAAACTTCCAGAATAAGCATATTGGTATTATTGAAAATGGTTCTTGGGCACCAATGGCTGCTAAAACAATTAAAGCGATGTTAGAAAAATCAAAGAATATCATCTTTGAAGAACCAGTAGTTACTATCAAATCAAATCTAAATGAAGAATCATTAACACAGATTGATGAACTCGCAAAGAATATGTGCATCGATTATGTCGCAAGAGATAACAGTGATGAAAACAAAAAAGATATGAAGGCTTTATTCAAGATTGGCTATGGATTATATGTTGTAACAAGCAATGATGGCCAAAAAGATAATGGCTTAATCGTTAATACAGTAGCTCAATTAACTGATAAACCACATCGTGTAATGGTTTCTATCAATAAAGCTAACTATTCTCATCACATCATTAAGCAGACTGGCAAGATGAATGTCAACTGTTTAAATGTTGATGCACCATTTAAGATTTTTGAAAACTTCGGTTTCCAATCAGGAAGAACAGTTGATAAGTTCAAAGACGAAGATAATATCTTAAGATCAAATAATGGCTTGATTTATTTATCACATTACATTAATGCCTATATGTCATTAAAAGTTGAAGACTATGTTGATTTAGATACTCATGGCATGTTTATCTGTTCAGTTGAAGATGCTCGTACAATAAACAATGTTGAAACAATGACTTATAACTATTACCAAAATAATGTTAAACCTAAACCTGATATTGGTGGTAAGAAAGGTTATGTATGTAAGGTATGTGGCTATGTTTATGAAGGAGATGAACTTCCAGAAGACTTTGTTTGTCCATTATGTAAACATGGTGTTGCCGATTTTGAAGCAATCAAATAATTATTAAGCATAGATTTAAAATCTATGCTTTTAAATCAATTACTAGTAAATGATAAATTTACAAATCGTATTAATAAATACATAAAATACTAACTTTAAATTAAAAGACAATCGTGACATTTTTTCATCATGTCTTGATTGTCTTATCTTAAGTTTCAAGAGTAAATATGCAAATAATTATCAATCAAAATAATTACTTACACAGTTTACTTGACAAAGTCTAAATCTTTTTGATTATATATCTTATTATAAATTAATATAAGTCACGTCTAACAAATACAATTACATCTTTTAAAGAATGATCAGTATATGTATAAGATTTCTCTACATATAATTTATCACCTACCAATATTAAATAATAAGTAGTTGGAACATCGTCTTCGTTATATATTGGTAAGTACCATGAACAGTCATAATCTTCAAATGCTTCATGAACTATTTCCCCTGCTTTATAGATTTTATTTTCTTCATTTAAGCCAACATTTTTAAGTTCAATTTCTTCAATTTTATTTATTACATTTTCAACATCAAGATAATAATATTCCTTATCATCAAATATTCTTTCTTCTTGGCTACCCGTTAATTTATCAGCAGTTACTTCTTTTTGAGCTACCCAATAGCCATTTAATAATTGATAGATTTCTTCATCACTGTTTTCAATTGTCTTGCCAGTAAATACTTTTTTATCATCTAATTCTAGATATGTACCTATTAATTTATCTTCTTTAAATTCATTTGAAATGAGTTTTACAAAACCATCTAAGACTTCTCGACCATTTTCAGGAATTACATTTTCATAAGATATATCAAAGCTTTCATATTTACTGCCACCTACTGCACTATCATCATATGAGAGTCTTATATTATGTGATGGTCCATCTAAAACTACCATTTCATCATCATAAGGAAGTCTATCCCAAACAGTTAAATTATATTTATCAATATATTCTTTTAAATGGTCTAAAGCACTTTCTTCAACTTCATATTCATAGACTCTAATTGGAATCCAATGAGCACCACTTACTCTTTTTCTTCCAATCAATGAACCATCTGCATATTTAATTGATATTTCATATCTTTCCCCTAACATACTACCACCACTGCTATAAGAAACACCTTCTAGTTCACCATGATTTGTTTTAATCTTATATAGTTTTTCTAGAGTAATATTCTTATTTAGTTTTTTATCATCTTTATTCATATTAAAAAACATAATGCTTCCTCCTAGAATCAAAAGTATTATCAATATAATTAAAATTATTTTCTTTTTCATATATTAATTATACAAAAAAAGCCATCTTTCGATGGCTTTGTCTAATTATTCTGGATCGTTGAATCTGACTCTTGGAGCATATGAAGTATGTAATAATTCATGTGCTAGATGAGAGTTAGGTTCACCTAAGAATTTAGCATATAATTCTTGGATTTGAGGATTGTTATGAGATTGTCTGATAACCTGTCTTTCATCTTCAGAATATAGAGCTTTAGCTCTCTTTTCTTTGAATGTATCAAGGATATTATCATCTTCATTTGGTAAGAAGCATGGTTTAACGTATGATTGACCGCCACCATTAATACAGCCACCTGGACAGCCCATGATTTCAATGAAGTGATATTTAGATTTGCCTTCTCTTATTTCATCAAGAAGAACTTTAGCACTTCTCATACCTGATGCAACAGCTACATTTACAACTGTTCCATTAATATCGATAGATGCTTCTCTAATACCTGCATCATGTCCTCTTACTTCATGGAATTCAATCTTTTCATATTCTTTACCAGTTAGTACATGATAAACAGTTCTTAAAGCTGCTTCCATAACGCCGCCAGTAACACCGAATATTACAGCAGCACCAGTGTAATCACCCATGATATCTTGATCCCAATCTTCATCAGGAAGTTTATTGAAGATGATACCTGCACGTTTGATTAATCTGCCTAATTCTCTTGTAGTTAATACGCAGTCAACATCTTTTAGACCATTAGTAACTTGTTGAGGTCTTTCCTTTTCAAACTTCTTAGCAGTACATGGCATTACAGATACTACGAAGATGTCTTTAGGATCGATGCCTTTTTGTTTAGCCCAATAAGACTTGATGATAGCGCCTTGCATCTGGTGAGGAGATTTACAAGAAGATACATGATCTAATAAGTCTCCATAATAATATTCAGCATAATTAATCCAGCCTGGTGAACAAGAAGTAATCATTGGAAGTACACCACCATTCTTGATTCTTCCTAATAATTCTGTTCCTTCTTCCATGATTGTTAAGTCAGCACCGAAGTTAACGTCATAGCATCTTTCAAAGCCAAGTCTTCTAAGTGCAGCAATCATCTTACCAGTAACAGGAGTACCGATTGGTAAGCCAAATTCTTCACCAAGTGAAGCTCTTACAGCTGGAGCAACCTGTACGATAACGTGTTTGCCTTGCTTAAATGCTTCATCGATTCTATCGATTTCAGATACTTCCATTAATGCACCTGTAGGACATACTGTTGTACATTGTCCACAAAGGATACATGGAGAATCTTTGAAACTTCTGTTTTCTGCAGGACCCACGATAGTCTTGAAGCCTCTGCCGATAAAACCTAATACTGAGAAGCCATGAGCTTTTTCACATCTAGCGATACATCTACCACAAAGGATACATTTAGAAGTATCTCTCATGATACTTGGAGTAAGTCTATCAATTGTTACTTCAGTCTTTTCGCCAGTATAAGCACCTTCTCTAGCACCTACTAATTGAGCAACATGTAATAATTCACAATGACCATTCTTATCACATTGTTGACAATTCTGATTATGATTTGAAAGTAATAATTCAACACTTGTTCTTCTAGCTTGGCTAGCTTTAGGAGTAGATATTCTAATTTCCATGCCTTCAGCAACCTGATATGTACAAGCAGTAACTAAGCCTCTTGCACCAGTTGCTTCTACTAGACATACACGACATGATGCTCTTGAACATTCACCATGGTTATATGCACATAAACTAGGAATTTCATAACCACATTGTTTTGCAGCTTCAAGAATTGTTAAGCCTGCTTCAACACTATATGGTATGCCTTCAATTTTAATATTAACCTTTGACATATCTATTCTCCTTATTCCTTATTAATTGCATTAAATTTACATGTACCTATACAAGCACCACATTTAATACATTTATTTTGATCAATGACCATAGCTGGTAATTTCTTACCTGGAGCAACATATTCAGGAACAATCTTACTGATAGCATCAGCAGGACAGCCCTTAGCACACATACCACAGCCGAAACATTTATCTTTATCAATTACATATTGCATTAAATTCTTGCAAACATGAGCTGGACACTTCTTATCAACGATATGAGCGATGTATTCATCTCTAAAGTGTGTTAATGTTGATAATACTGGGTTAGGAGCTGTTTGGCCTAAGCCACATAGAGCATTAGATTTAATATTAGCAGCTAAGTTCTCTAATTCATCTAAGTCTTCCATTGTGCCTTTACCATCACAAATCTTCGTTAAGATTTCAAGCATACGTTTTGTACCGATACGGCAAGGAGAGCATTTACCGCATGATTCATCAACGATGAAATCCATATAGAATCTTGCGACATCGACCATACAGTTATCTTCATCTAGAACAATCATACCACCAGAACCCATCATTGAACCTGCTTCAACTAGGTTATCAAAGTCGATTGGCGTATCAAGTTCTTTTTCAGTTAAACAGCCACCTGATGGACCACCAGTTTGTACAGCCTTGAAGTTCTTATTGTTAGGACAGCCACCACCTATTTCATAGATGATTTCTCTTAAAGTAGTTCCCATAGGAATTTCAACTAGACCAGTATTAGTGATCTTGCCACCTAATGCGAATACTTTTGTACCCTTAGAACGTTCAGTACCGATTGATGCGAACCAATCAGCACCCTTTAAGATAATTTGAGCAACGTTAGCCAATGTTTCAACATTGTTGATGATTGTTGGCTTACCCCAAACACCAGATACTGCTGGGAATGGTGGCTTATTAACTGGCATACCACGTTTACCTTCAATTGATTGGATTAGAGCTGTTTCTTCACCACATACGAAAGCTCCTGCACCTAAACGTAATTCTAGGTCAAAGTCAAAGCCAGTACCTAAAATATTCTTACCTAATAAACCATTTTCAGTTGCCTGTCTAATAGCGATATTTAATCTTTCAACAGCGATTGGATATTCAGCACGGATATAAATATAACCATGATTAGCTCCAATAGCATAACCTGCGATAGCCAATGCTTCAACCACGGCATGTGGATCACCTTCTAGTATTGATCTATCCATGAAGGCACCTGGGTCACCTTCATCAGCGTTACAAATTACATATTTTTCATCTGACTTTTGATCAGCAGCGAATTGCCATTTTCTTCCTGTAGGGAAACCAGCACCACCTCTACCTCTAAGTCCTGACTTTAAGATTTCATCAATAACCTGTTGAGGTGTCATTTCTGTTAATGCCTTACCTAGAGCCATATAACCATCTTTGGCAATATATTCCATGATGTCTTCTGGATTAATAACACCACAGTTTCTTAAAGCAATTCTCTTTTGTTTTGCATAGAATTTAATCTTATCGATATCAACGATCTTTTCTTTAGTAGTTTCATCAATATCAGTAATTTCTAATTCTTTTACTACTCTACCTTTATATAGATGTTCAGAAACAATTCTTTCAACATCTTCAACTTTTACATGTGCATAAAAGACTTTATCAGGATAAATAGCTACAATTGGTCCCTTTTGACATAAGCCAAAGCAACCAGTCTTAATAACTTTTACTTCTTTTTCTAATTCATATTTAGGCAATAATTCATTGAATTTATCAACTATGCCTGCAGAATTAGAGCTAGTACAACCAGTACCAGCACAAACCATTACATTAATTCTTTCCATAAGTCACCTACTTTGCAGCATCAATAGTATACTTTTCAAGAACCTTGCCATCTTTAATATGTGATTCAAGAATTTCTTTTGCCTTTTCAGGATCTACATGAACATAAGTAGTCTTACTGCCATCTTTGTCGAATACTTCAACAATTGGTTCAAAAACACATAGTCCAATACAACCTGTTTGGGTAACTGTACAAGAATAATTATTTGCACTTACTTCTTCGACAAGTTTATTTAGCACAGGTCTTGCCCCAGCTGCGATACCACATGTTGCCATGCCCACAACAACGCGGTAATCCTTGTCGGTCTCACGCACATCTACTTTCTTTTGTGCTTCTTCACGTAGTTTAATCAAATCTGCTAAGCTCTTCATAAATCCTCTCTCCTTATCTCTTGATTTATGTAATCCTTTATCCACAATAGAATATCGGGATTATCCAAATTAATACCACCTAACTGTTCTCTTATTTCTTTGGTTTTAAAGCTGAAATGATAATCGTCTTTAATGAAATCAAATTCATAATCAATCGCTTCATTCGCCTGTATCGCAAACATCATCATTTCACCAATATTACCTAAAGGTGGACAGTCAATATGCGAAAGTCTATAGGTGGCAATAGTTTTAGTACCTACACCAAGTTCTGATTCAATAACCAAATCACCTTCACAACTTTCACATAAACTTTTTAGGAATGCTACACCTAGACCTATCTTACGTGTAGTCCTGCTTGTTGAGAATGGTGAAACAACAGTTTTTAAACGTTCTTCATCCATTCCTTTTCCATCATCTTCAACAACGATTTTTACTTCATCATCATCTTTAATGAAAGAAATCAATAATTTAATCAGCTTAGAATTAGCATGAATTGAATTCATCAAGATCTCTAAGATGTACATCGCTAAATCTTGCATGGTCTAAGTAGCCTTTCTAATTCTAAACTTGATAACTGATTATCTTTTTCAGATATATCAGTTAAGTGATGTGCATCAGAATCAACAATGAATAGATAGTCTTCCAGTTCTGGTTGTCTTTTCTTTAATTTGTTGATTTCTTCAACACTTTTTACTTCAATAGCGTCCGCTTTAATCCCTTTAGGAATAAATCCTAACTGGAAAGTAATGCTATTCTTTCTATCTAAAGCGTGTGCAATTACAGCAGCGCCCTTTAGTTCATGTATCTTATCAATAACCTCGTCAATTGACTTGCTTATTGATTGAAGAAGCAATTTGTCAAATCTTCCTATTTCTTCATCTTTTTCATTAACAATAATCTGATTACCGAAGAAACTTGGATCATTTTTTACATCTGGTAAATATTCATTTACCCATTTTCCGAATTCTTGATTTTTTTCCAAATCAAGGAACAGTCCTAAGATATGCACTTCTTCTATCGTTTCGACTTCAATTCCATATAAAACTTTTACTGGCAATTCATTATCTTTGAAGGCTTTTGCGTTTAGACAAGAATTATGATCAGTAACTGCAATATAATCAAGTCCTTTTATATAAGCCATTCCAATAATGTTATTGGCAGTCATATCATCATCAGCACATGGTGATAGACAAGAATGTATATGAAAGTCGTAATATATCATAACAATTTACTTAATACTTTTGATACCTCATAAGCAGATAATTCTGTCTTAATAATTGGAAATTCTTCTTCTTTACATTTTTCAATGGTTTCTTCTGCTATAGCAGCTCCATCACAAATGATCAAACAAGCAAATTCTCTAAGTAAGGCAACAGCTGCCACATTTAGATGAGCTTGCACAGTTACCCAAGCATCACCTGGCTGACCTTTAGCCATTACCCATGACAATAAGTCACCAATGAAACAACCGTTTATTTCTTTATTTAAATCGCCATCTACTAAGAATTCAAATTCTTTTAATTCTTTTAAATCTTTTAGAATCATTGCTTATTCTCCTTTACAAGTATCTTACAATCTTCTAATTTACGATTACCCTTCGCTATTTCTTCAGCCATGATTCTACATCCTCCTAAACCACAAGCTGTGCAATCATAACCAGGTAATTTTTCAAAGATATTATTAACTAAATTGAAATGTTCTAGTTTTTCTTTAAAGGATTTTTCACCAGCTTTATCATTATCAACCATGCGTTTATTCAATAATTCTTCTTCTGGTATTTGAATTTCAATTTCATGATTAAAATCTCTTAAACGCATCAGATTTCTTTTAGCCACATAGCCATTTCCCCAAACAAGTGAACCACCAAGGCATCCCGAGAAACATGGATATAGACGTAATAATTTGAAATCATCTAATAAGCCAAATTCTGCCATATCTAGAACATTAGTTACAGTATCATATGAATTTTCTAATAAGATATCATCATTTCTTTTAATAGCTCTAGGACATGTTAATAATAGTCCGTTGATATCAAAGTCCACATCTTCATTTGTTTCCATTAAGTTACTAGAAATCTTAGGGAAGATATCAACGATTGATATCGCATGGTCTACTTCATATTCCATGTTGTTGTGAGGATATTTAGCTAATTCCAATTTAGCTTCACATTCACATAAATTAAAGATACCCAAATTAATATCTTTATATTTCTTTCTAAGTTCTTTAGCCATAATTTCACTTGGATAATCATATGGCAATAAACTATCAGCTAAAGCTGGGAATTTCTTTTTAACTAGGTTGTTGACCAAAGGACAAAAACTAGAAATCATCAGACTATCTTTATTTTTTCTTTCCTTCTGGTATAAACCAGATTCCACATAGCTTAAGGAAATAGCTTCATCAAAGCCCAATTTCTTAAGTGCTGCAAATAAACTCGCAACAGAATGTTTTACATCTGCATGGGCTACTAAAGAACTAGGAACAAGGCATACAGTGTAGTCATAATCTTTTAGATGGTCTAAAGAACTTGCGATGGCGGTTAAGCCTTGGTTAACGCAAGCTTTTATACATTTGCCACAGTTGATACATTCTGTAGTATTAATAACGATCCTGTTTTCTTTCATAGAAAGAGCGTGGCTTGGACAAGCCTGGATACATTTCATACATTTGTGACATTTATCTAATGTATATTTGATTACACTTTTCATTAAATTACCTTAAAACCTAATGTTATAGTTGTTCCTTCTTGAGAAGTTTTTAAATCGAAAGTATCAGAATATCTTTTAATATTTACAAGGCCCATTCCGGCACCAAAACCCATCTGTCGAGCATCATCGCTAGCTGTTGACCAGCCAGGAGTCATAGCTAATTCAATATTAGGAATACCAGGACCAGTATCCGC
Source organism: uncultured Solobacterium sp. (assembly GCA_946415785.1). GTDB lineage: Bacteria > Bacillota_I > Bacilli_A > Erysipelotrichales > Erysipelotrichaceae > Colivicinus. The sequence continues at coordinate 8,286 of CAMKTV010000020.1, read as the reverse complement.
AAAGACAAGTGTTATTACGCCTTCATCATCAATGGAAAAGATAATTTCCCCACCATTAGCATGAATAATCATATTGATTTCTGCTTCATAGCTGGCAATCGCTATCTTTCTTATGACACTTTCATCAACGCCTATTGTCTTAAGTTCTTTCTTGATTAAAGAAGAAACTTTACCGGCATTGACATAGTCTTTTTCTTTAACCAAGTATTTCTTTGTCAACATCGGTAGCCTTTATTCCATTTTTATATAATATTCCACTTGCTTCAAATGTAGTGTATGGTGTAGAGAATGTGTTGATATTAAAATCACCAAGCGATTGTAATAAATCTTGATCTAATTTTTTACCTCTAGTTATAACTAAAAAATTAATATCAAGCATTTCGGCTGTCCTCAATGATTGAATATTACAAAGACCTGTCAATAAAACAAGTTCATCCTGATTATTTACAATCATTGCCAGACAATCAGACATAAGGTCACTACTAAACGCAAAGTTATATTCTTTTTCTAAAAAAGATTCATCATGAACATGAATAGCTTTCGCATTTAATAGTTCTACAATCTCTTTGGCTTTCATTAATTACGCAATTCCTTCTTCTTTCTTGATTTCGTTGATAATATCAGCGATCTTGCTTCCTTTATCAAGATTGCCATATACTTTTCCATCAACAACCGCAACAGGAGCTAAGCCACATGCACCTAGACATCTTGTCGCATCAATAGAAAACATTTCATCTTTACTTGTGCCATTAACTGGACAGCCAGTTAATTCAATAGCCTTATCTAAAATAGCTTGTGCACCCTTTACATAACATGCTGTACCTAGGCAAACATTAATGACATGTTTTCCCTTTGGTTGAGTGGTAAATTGAGTATAAAAAGTAACTACGCCATAAACATCTGCGACAGATACGCCAGCACCATCTGCTATCTTTTCCATTGCTTCCAAAGGAATATAACCTAATTCTCTTTGAACGTCATGAAGCATTAGCTTGACAGGGCCTCTTTTACCTTTATGAGTTTTTACTATTTCATCAATCTTTGCTAAAGATTCACCATTCAATTTTCCCATAATAAAAACCTCCTTAACTTTTAACATTATATCAATATTTAGGTATGATATTCCATAAATATTCTGATATTTTAAGATAGTTTTTATCTAAATGGCTCCTTGTTTTTGGTATAATGCTTTTGGTGTGTTTTTTAAATGGAGGGTTTATGCATAAGCTAGGTTTTGATTTAGATAAGTATATTAAATTACAGTCAGAAAATATCAAGAAAAGAGTTGAACAGTTTTCTAAACTCTATATTGAATTTGGTGGTAAATTATTTGATGACAATCATGCCTCAAGGGTTCTACCTGGCTTTGCGCCTGATTCAAAAATAAAAATGTTATTAAACATTAAGGAACAAGTAGAAATGATGCTTGTCATTAATGCGAATCATATCGAAAAAAATAAGACAAGATCAGATTTAGGTATTACTTATTCTCAAGACCTCTTCCGTTTAATTGATGCTTTTAGCGCTGCAGGACTAGATATTGGTGGCGTTGTGATCACTCATTATAATGAGCAGGAAGAAGCTAAAAAACTTCGTAAGAAACTTGAAGATTCAAATATTAAAGTAGCTTACCATTATCCAATTGATAATTATCCAAATGATGTCAATAATATTATCTCTGAAAAAGGTTTTGGTAAAAATGAATACATTGAAACAAATAAGAATATCGTTGTTATAACTGCACCAGGACCAGGTTCTGGTAAGATGGCAACCTGTTTATCGCAAATGTATCATGACAATCTTCATGGTATTAAAGCTGGCTATGCGAAATTTGAAACCTTCCCTATCTGGAACATTCCTTTAAATCATCCTGTAAATCTGGCATATGAGGCTGCTACTGCTGATTTAAATGATGTCAATATGATTGACCCATTCCATTTAGAAAGCTATCAGAAGATTGCGATTAACTATAACCGTGATGTTGAAGTCTTCCCAGTTTTAAATGAACTATTAATGAAGATTATGGGCAAGAAGATCTATAATTCTCCTACTGATATGGGTGTCAATATGGCAGGCTACTGTATTAAAGATGATGATGTATGCCGTGAAGCTGCCAATCAGGAAATATTAAGAAGATATTATGACGCCTTAGTTGATTTTAGAAAAGATAAGATTTCTGAAGATATCATCAATAAATTAGAAGTTATTATCGGTAAGGCAGAAATCTCTAAAGATGATAGAAAAGTTGTAAGTGTTGCCAATGAATTGGCAGAAAAAACTGGTCAGCCTGCTGTTGCGATTGAACTTCCTGATGGAACAATCGTTACAGGTAAGACCTCTAAACTTATGGGATGTTCAAGTGCTGCCCTATTAAATGCTGCTAAAATAGTTGCTGAAGTTGATGACATTGAAATATTAAATCATGAAATCTTGGCTCCTATTCAAGAATTAAAGACAAAACACCTAAAAGGAAACAATCCTCGTTTACATACTGATGAAACATTGATTGCCTTAGCTATTTCTTCACAAAGTGACAATAACGCTAGAAAAGTATTAGATAGCCTATCTAAACTTGCAGGCAGTGAAGTTCATTCAAGTGTCATTCTTTCAGAAGTTGACTGCAATACATTTAAAAAGTTAGGCATGCACCTAACCCAGGAAGCTGTTTATCAGACAAAGAAACTTTATCATCATAAATAATCTTTCTTACAGATTTTCTTAAATGGACAATCCAAGCAATCTGGTTTAACTGCTTTACATTTATAGCGACCAAAAAATATAAACTGATGATGTAATTTACCCCAATATTTTTTAGGGAAATAAGTCATCAGTTTTTCTTCAATCATTCTTACATCATCATCATTTTGAGCTATCCCAAGTCTTTTAGAAACTCTAGATACATGCGTATCAACCGCGAAAGCTGGATAATCAAAACAATTACTTAAAACAACATTAGCTGTCTTTCTGCCTACTCCAGTTAGTGCTTCTAATTCTTCCCTGTTACTAGGAACATTACCATCATATAAATCACACAACATCTTTGATGTCATAATAATATTTTTAGCTTTATTTTTATATAAACCAATTGGCTTAATAATCTTTTCTACTTCATTTAATTTCGCTTTAGATAATTTATAGGCATCAGGATATTTTTTAAATAAAAAAGGTGTGACGCTATTCACCCTTTCATCAGTTGTCTGTGCTGATAAAATAACTGCAATCAATAATTCAAAACTGTTAGAATGAATCAATTCACACTTTGCATTAGGATACAATTCATCCAGTTTTTTCAAGATGAAGTTATTTGTTTTCATTTCTTAAGATACCTTCAACATAGTCTAAAGATTTAACTCTTTTAGCTTCAGCTTTTCTTAAGGCATTAATAAAATCATTGTTGCCATATTTTTCAATCAGATTATTAACTTTTTGAATCTGACTAGGTCCTAATGGTTTATTTAAAAATTCTTCAACTATGCTGTATAAATCTTTATTTTCAACAGCTTCATATTTTGAAGGATCAAATTCAAAGATGCCATCAGTGTCAAAGCTGACGCCCTTTTCACTTGTGTTAATTGCTAGATAATGCTTAGAAACTAGACTTGCCAATACCTTATCTAAATCTTTTTTAGCCAGATTCATTTTCTTTAAGAAATAATCGTAATTGATTTTTTTCTTGGTATCTTTGCCATATTCAATTAAAAGAATTAATAAACATTCTTGAGCACTTAAATTGAGTTTATCAAAGTTTTCTAATATCCATATTTTTCTGTCAAAATAAGCCTGTTTATACCACTTTTTCATCTTTGTTACCTATAAATAATACCTTTTCATCTTCCACAAAATCTTCAATAGTCCTAACGTTAAAGCCGACTTTTTCAAGTATCTTTTTTACATCTTCAATCATAAAGACATTTTGAGTGTGATGTTCTTGTATCATATCATCACCTACATAAAAAGTAAAATGTTCGTTGATGCTTGAATCATCAATATCGGAATTAATAGTCCATTGATAATAGACATTATCTTCAATCTGTCCTTCTTCAATATATTCTTCTTTAAATTCTTGTAATCTATTAGGATGATGCATATCAAAAATAAAGCGACCATTAGGATTTAAGTGATCATAGATATTTTTAAATGTCTTTTCTAATTCTTCAAAATATAAATAATTGATTGAATCACAGATACATATAATTAAATCAAATCTCTTATCTAATTTAAAATCAATCATATTTAAAATTAAATATTCACCATCATAATTTAATTTAGATGCCTCTTTCATATCTTCAGATATATCAGAAGCAATTACTTCATAGCCTTCATTCTTTAAGATTTTAGCCATTATTCCTGAACCACTGGCCAATTCTAAAACGGTCTTAAAATCTTTTTCTTTTATATATTTAAGCCACAATGAAAGTGCTTCTTCATCAGAAAGAAGATAATCATAATATTTCGCTAGATAAGCATATTCATCAACTAACTTATTAGATCCTTCCATAAGCCCTCTAAATCATATTTTTCTCTTTCGCCATCATAAAAGATATGGACAACAATTTCACCTAAATCAATCAAGAACCATTTAGATTCTTTATTATTATCAATACTTCTTACTTCTAATCCTTCCTTAAGTGCATATTCTTCAACAGCTTCTAATGCTGCATTGGCCATACGTCCGTTTCTCACTGAGCCAATGAGTAAATAATCATAGAAAGGACTATTATTTCTAAAATCTAAAGTGACGATATTTTCTACCTGTTTATCATCTAATATTTTAATTATCGCTTCCTTGGTATGTTCCATCCTTGTATTGTTTCTTTGCCTTCCATTTTTCTATTAATAAATTAACTGCTTTCTTTAAATCTTTTTTAGCTACTTCTATTACTTCATCATCTATGCCTCGAGTTTCATCTCTTTTATCGGCTACATAAATAATTAAAGATAATTTGTCATTTACTTTTAATACTGTATGATTATATATCGCATTAAGAATATCTTTATCATGAAAATTAAGTTTATCTTTCAGATAATATTTTGCCACATGAGAATGTTTAACTTTATCTGGCTCACCTAATTTCATGAAGTCATAATATCTTAAATATTCATTCTGTTCCTCAATTGGTAATTCTTTGGCAACATCGTGAAGTATGCCGGCTATATAAGCTTTCTTTTCATCCACATGATGATATCTCGCTAATTCTTTGGCTAATTTTGCCACAGCTAAAGAATGCTTAAAACGCTTTTGCGACATATTTGTTTTTACTAAGTCAGTTAAAACTTCTTCATCATTTAATAGAAAAGCTCTCTGTTTACTGCTTAATAAATGGAAATCATCTATTGCCTTACTCATGGAAGAATTATTTTATTATCCTTATTACGTTTATACAGCAGGATTGTATGACCTAGCTCTTGTGCTAATTCGCAATGACAATATGCACATATTTCAATTTCAATTTCATTTAAAGAAGTAGGACAGGTTTTTAAGACTGATATCTTAACTAATTCGTTGGCAATCAAATAATCTAAAATACCTTTTAATAAATTCTCACTTAGACCTTCTTTACCAATCTGAAAAGTAGCAGGAAGCTTATTTCCTAAAGATCTTAAATATCTTTTCTGTTTACCATTCAACATTAAATATCTACCTCTTCTTCATATATTTTTATTTTATCATTTGTCCATAGCTTAACACTTAGATAGCCTCTTATTTTAATTAGTCCTAATCCTTTTATCACAAACACGGCATTATTTCTGATCTGATATTTATGGGCATTTAAAGGAAGTATTTTGAGATTAAAGTTTTCAACATGTCTAGAAAAATATAAGTCTGCATTCTTTAATTTTGTGCGATGTACTTCCAGATTATTATGAATCATAAACTGAGCACTGCCTGCCCCAAAGACATCCATTCTAAACATTCCTTCAATAAAATAAGTCTGTTCCTCATAGAACTGAAAGATCTGGCTTTTAATTGTATTTAAAGGCAATACTGATTTAATCTTTTCGTTTTCTAAATAAGTCAGTACCGATTCTTCATCAATAAGTCCTGGACTATCATATAAAAGATAATCTTCAATTTTGTTTTCAACAATACCATAAGTAGTTCCTGGGTATATTGAAACTGTAAGTACCTGATTCTCACATAATTTATTGATGATGCTAGATTTGCCAGCATTGGTTCTGCCTACAAAGACAGTTTTCTTCAAATTATTCTCTTTTAAAATATCAAAGAATAAATTATTGAAGTTTAGATCTCTTTTATAGGTGATGATGAAATTGATATTAGGATAATCTTTATATTTAGATAATATCTTGGCATAGATATTATTTATCTTATCTTCTCTGATATTTCTAGGGAATAAATCAACCTTGTTGATGACAACTAATAATCTGTAATCAGAAAAATAATCTAATAGACCATCGTCAGCTACACACATCGCTTCAAAGATATCTAATACTAAAACGATTAAAGAATCATTTTTATTTTCTTTACAGAAATTAAAAATCTCTTCATTGGTTTTTAAATCTTTCTTAAGATGTTTAACTTCACCATAATGAATAAGACGAAAACATCTTTGACAAAAACCAAAAGAATCATTTCTGACATAACCTGGTAATTTAGCATCTAATGTCTGTAGTTTAACACCACAACCTTCACACTTTTTCATGGAGAATATATTTAAAAATAAGCCTTTCTATTTTACGATTAAATCTTGTCACTTTTCCATCAATATTACTGATAGGTTTTACATATATTGTATAGACACCTGAAAGATTGCCTCCTAAGATATCAGTCAATAATTGATCGCCCATCGCTATAACTTTTTTTCTGTTTAATTTATATTTTTTAATGACCATCCAGAATTTAATTGGTAATGGTTTTAAGGCCCAGCAGTAATAATCACATTCTAAAGCGTCCGCAACTTTTTTAACTCTTTTATCTGTATTATTAGAAAAGACAATTACTCTAAAGCCTTTTTCTTTTAAATTTCTTACAAAGGCCTTCCCTTCTTCATTAGGAATCTTTTCATAATATGGAGTTATTGTATTATCGACATCTAAAAGAATAGTGTCGAAGCCACTATTTCTTTTTTCTTCTAGCTTAAATTCTTTATAATGATTTAAGATTTCCTTTGGTCTAAAACACATAATTATTCAAATAAATTTACTTGGTCATATTCATCATTATCATCATTTAGATAATCGCTTGGTAAATCAATAATTTCTGCTTCTTTAATATCTTGTAGGTCATCTTTAATGAATGAATATGCACCATCAACATTAAGTGGCATCGAGAATGTCGCCTCAATGTCCATAAATGGAATTTCACTTACAGGTAAGACAATTGATTCATTCTGATCAAAGATTAAAGATGTATAAGAAGATACTTCTTTGACATATATTAATTCATGAGGATTTGATTTTATTTGTTTAAACAGACGATTTCCTTTGGCGTTCCTGCTTGTTAATGGCAAATCAGAGAAATGTATTCTTTTAAAGCCGCCCTTATTGCTGCATAACAATAATTCATTACCATCATGATGGTTAATGGCAATACCACATAATGAAGAATTCTTCACATTGATGCCACCAACACCTTGAGCCTTACTAGCTAAATCAGCCAATACTTCTAATGAATATTTATTATAATAGCCATCTTTAGAAACAAGAACTATTTCATCGCCTTCATAGGCTAATTGAGCAGTAATCATTTCATCATCATTCTTAAGTTTCATTGCTGTTAGAGCCTTGCTGGTCCTGCTTACTTCAAAGCGTGGTAATGATGTTTTCTTGACCATGCCATTTTTAGTTGCGGTAACAATAAAGGCATAAGTTTGGAAATTCTTGACAATTGTTGCCCCAACGATCTTTTCGTTTCCTTCCATCTTTACATAAGTAGAAAGATGCTTTCCTAAATCTTTAAACTTAACTTCTTCAATTTTATAAACAGGCAAACAGATATAAGAACCTTTTGATGTGAAAACAAGTAATGTATCTAAAGTTTCACAGGCTTTCATACCAATCAGATAATCATCATCTTTAGTATATGGAAGTGAGCCAGCATTAGCATCATAAGCACGTTGTGAGAAACGTTTGATATAGCCATCTTTTGATAAAGCAATATAACAGTTTTCATTAGTTACCATCGCTAATTTATCAATGACGATATCTTGAACTTCATCTTCAATAACTGTTCTTCGTGGTGTGATATTATTTTCATTTAATTCTTTTAATTCTCTAGTAACTAACGAATCTAAAACTGCTTTAGATTTAATAATTGATTCTAAT
>CAMKTV010000019.1 GCA_946415785.1 uncultured Solobacterium sp. | reverse complement strand
AGTAGAAGCACCAGATGGTACCATAGCTCTACCAAAAGCACCAGATTCTGTAACTACTTCTACTTCGACAGTTGGGTTACCACGAGAGTCAATGACTTCTCTTCCATAAACATCAATAATTCCAGGCATAATTTTTCTCTCCTTATTTTGTAGCCTCTATAAGCTCTTTGAAAGAATCAACTTTTAAAGATGCACCACCAATTAAGGCACCATCGATATCTTCCATAGCCATATATTCTTTAATATTAGTTGGTTTAACAGAACCACCATATTGAACTCTGACTTCATCAGCCACGTCACCATACATCTGTCTGATTTCATCTCTTACGATCCAACAACATTTTTCAGCGATGTCTTTATCAGCTGATTTGCCAGTGCCAATTGCCCAAATTGGTTCATATGCAACAACAACTTTTTTAACACATTCTGGGCATAAATCAGCAAGACCTAATCTAATCTGTCTTCTGATTTTTTCTTCTGTTTTACCTGCATCAAATTCTTCTTCACTTTCACCACAACACATAATAGGTAAAATGTCATTTTCTAATAATTTCTTAACTTTTTTGTTTACAGCTTCATCAGTTTCATTAAACATTCCTCTTCTTTCAGAGTGTCCAATGATACATGCTTTGACATTTAATTCTTTAAGCATTGGGATTGAAACTTCACCAGTATATGCACCACTGTCTTCAAAGTGACAGTTTTCAGCACCGATGATTAGATTCTTCGCAAGTGAAGTAGCACAATATAAATCTGTATAAGGTGTAGCTATACCATATTCACAAGTTTCGATTCCTTCAATATATGGATCAATAGCTTCAATAAATTCTTTTGTTTCTGCAACTGTCTTATTCATTTTCCAGTTGCCGACAATTATAGGTTTTCTCATTTATTTTTCCTCAATAATATCTACACCAGGTAAACCATTACCTTCTAAGAATTCAAGTGATGCTCCACCACCAGTAGATACATGGCTTACTTTATCAGCATAGCCTAATTTCTTAATAGCAGCAGCACTATCACCGCCACCGATAATTGTTGTGCCTTCGCATTCTGCTAAAGCTTTTGCGACAACATTTGTGCCTTCAGCAAGGATTGGATTTTCAAATACGCCCATTGGTCCATTCCATACAACTGTCTTAGCATTCTTAACTTCATTTGCGAATAATTCAGCAGTCTTAGGACCGATATCTAAACCTTCTTTATCAGCTGGGATGGCATCACTTGAAACTACTTCAGTAGCAATCTGTTCATCAATTGGTTCAGGGAAATGATCACATACTACTGTATCAACAGGTAATAATAATTTCTTGCCTAAAGATTCAGCTTTCTTAATCATTTCTTTACAGTATTCAATCTTTTCATCATCAACTAAAGATTTACCTACTTCTTTACCTTGAGCCTTTAAGAAAGTATAAGCCATACCACCGCCAATAATTAAAGTGTCACATTTTTCTAACAGATTAGAAATGACAGCTAATTTATCAGCGACTTTAGCTCCACCTAAAATACCTACAAATGGTCTTACAGGATTTTCTACAGCATCACCTAAGAATTTTAATTCTTTTTCAACTAAGAAACCTACAGCACTTGGCAAATGACTTGGAATACCTACTGTTGATGCATGAGCTCTATGAACTGAACCAAAGGCATCAGATACGAATAGATCACCTAAAGAAGCCCAATATGCTGCTAATTCTTCATTATTCTTAGATTCGCCTTTTTCATAACGTGTATTTTGTAATAATAATACTTCACCGTCTTTTAATTCTGCGACTGCTTTTTCTAATTCTTCGCCTCTTGTCGCATTTACAAATACTACATTAACACCTGGTAAATGTTCACCAAGTCTCTTTGCAACTGGTGCCATATTATTTTTCTTTTTGGCAGCTTCAATTTCTTCTTCTGTTTTCTTATAATCAATTTTTCCTAAATGTGATAATAAGATTACTTTTGCTTTGTTTTCAACTAAATATTTAATAGTTGGCAATGCTGCTACAATACGATTATCATCAGTGATTTCTCCACTTTTTAGTGGCACATTAAAATCAACTCTGACGATGACCTTTTTACCAGCAACATCTAAATCAGTAACTAATTTTTTTGACATGTTTTTTCCTCCCATTACGCCCTATAATTATAGCATTTTCATTTGTGTTTTTTCTATGACGTTTAAGTGAAATTTAAACAAAAAAGGCTACTCTTAGCCTTCCTTGTTTTCATCTTCGCTGATTACTTCTTGGACTTTCTGTTCATCAACTTTTATTTTTCTTTTCTGTTTTTCTTCAATGCCGTATTTTTCACATTTTTCTTTGTATTCTTTTTCAGCATCGTGTAAGTCTTTTAATACATCTTCTAAACTTCTCATAATAACCTCACCTACACAATTCTAACATAAAAATGGCTAAGGATTAACCTTAGCCATTATTTTTTAATAAGCTGCTGTATCAGGTACAGAATATTGAATTGGTTTATCTCTATGTAGAAGCATGAATGGAGATACCTGATCAATTACTACTGTTACTTTATCACCATTTACTTTTAGATAATTGCCGTATTGATTAGGAGTTCTTGTGATAATTTCAACAGAGCCATCATGTCTTCTATGAAGTAGTTTGAATTCTCTTTCATAGCCATTTTCAAGTGCTAAGAATTTGTCTGATGTATCAATATCAATAGACAACTTCTTGCCTTCTCTAATATCAAAACTACCTGAATCAAGGTAATTAGTTAAATTAATATAGCCAAGATTTACTGTGAAATAAATCGCATCAGCTAATTCAAAATTACCTGTTAATTCTTGATCATTAATTAGTGTTAAATATTCTTCATCAAAGCTGTAATATTCAGGTTCATAATCAACGCCAGGAAGAATAATGATAATGCATCCATCATCTAATAAATCATCATAATCAATAATATCCTCAATATTACCTTCAAGTTCAATGCCACTACTCATTAATTCTTCATGAATATAATCTTTTGAAGGAATAGCGATTGGAGAAGTCTGTTCTACTGGAACGATTAATACTACTTGGTCATATTTAAGTACTAAAGTCTTGCCAGTATTATTTTGTACATATACACCTTCAAGGTCATCAACTTCTTCTAAATTGATAAGCACAACATTTTCGTGTCCTTGTACAGTTTCTAATCTTTCATCGCCATCTTCGATTGAAGTAACAAATCTAGGAACTAAGACGATGTCATAATGTCCTTCTTGTCCATAAGTGTAAACGATTCTTAATTTGTTATCAGAAGTTGATAATGCATAATCACGTGTTTCTGCATCCCAACCAGCGAAATCACCATCTGCAACTGGTAATACAACACCTGCAGTTAATTCTTCTAAAGTTGCTGTATAAACAGGATCACCATTTAAGATCATGCCTGCAGGAATATCATAAATGATATTGAATACTTGTTCACTAGTCCAATGAGCATATACTGTTATATCTTTATCTGGAACAACATCAACGCGTTCGCCACCATCTTTTTCACTGTACCAGCCAGCGAAATAATGATTTTCAAAAGTTACTCCTCTGCTGTCTAAATCAAAGCCAACGCCGATTTCTTCAGCTCTAGGTTCAGTGTAGCTGCCATCAAATTCATAATCGAACTTGCCGCCATTTGGATCAAATGTTACTTCTACAGCTTCTTCCCAAACAACATATACAGTATCAATGCCTTCAGGAATCTTTTCTAGATTATTATTATAATAAGGACCATCAGGTGTTAAAGAATAACCTACTGAACGATAGCCCTCTTTATAAGCTCTATCTACATAATCATAATCACCATTATTAACAGGAGCTTCAAAATAGTTCTTGCCATCATAATAAACACTTACAACAAGTTTATCTAAAGTTCCTTCTTCTTCTATGCCTAATTCTTCAACCCATTTTCTAGTGATAAATACACCACCATTTGGATTAACAGTGATGGCTCTAGTTGGGCTTGCCCATATAGCATATAATTCATGAACATCAGTTGGTACTTCAAAGAATTCCTGATAGATTATTCCACCATCTTTGCTTGTAGCAAAACCGATTAGGAATTTATCTTCATTTTCAGGGTAAGTATCTGCACCTTCAAATCCTTCAGTTGTTCCGATTGTTGTAAAAGAGCCCTTATATTCATATATTGAAGCAACTACTTCATTAACATAAGCTTCATCCATCTTTCCAGCTTCATCATTCCATTTATAAGCTCTGAAAGTTCCCCCATTACCATGAATTGTAATGGTATTAACTAAAGTTGCCCAAGCAACAGTAAATGTTGCGCCGTTTTCAAAATCAATATCGTCAAAGGCATATACAAATTCTTCATTGATTATATAGCCTTCAGGAATAAATCCTTCTTTTAAAGGTGTCCAGTCAATCCAGCCATCTAAACCTTTGATTGAAAGTTCCGTTCTTATGCGGCCTTGTCCTTCATCATAAAGTAATACTTCTACTTCATCTACATAAGATACTTCTTCATGATCTTCTTCCCAATTATGAACAACATATTGTCCACCATTAGCATTTACAACACCATATTTAAGGAATTGTGCCCATTTTGCATATAATGTCTGGCCATTATATTCAAACATATCACGTGTATCAACTGCTTCACCATCAGGTTGTAGTGAGTAATCAAAGCATTCATATCCTGGTCTTTGTAATTCCCATCTAAATACTTCAACATCAACTTCATTGATAGTAGCATAAGCCTTTACAAAGCTTTGATCATTTTCAAATACTTCATATTGTCTTAAAACATCAACATCAGCACTTTCATCATGGTCATCAACTCGATAAGTTACATGCCACTTTCCACCATTAGCGTCTATTGTTACACTTCTGTTAGGGCTAATAGCTGAAATTTGTCTACTGATAGGCAAAATACTGATTGCCATGAAAACCATAACTAAGCTTAACAACGCTTTCTTTAGATAGTTTTTCATATTTTCTCCTTTTCAATACAAAAAAACAAACTCTTATAATTATTATTGTATTATTTTTAGGCAAATATCACCATAAAAATATATAATTATGGCATGTATATTAAACAAGAAGTAAGCAATACTATCATCATTGAAAAATCACGTTTTATTACTTATCTAAAACCAATCTTTTCGCTTGAAGAATATAAAGATTATTTAAAAGAAATTAGAAAAAGACATTATGATGCTACTCATGTCTGTTCAGCAGTAATATGTGCTAATACAAAAAGAAGCAGTGATGATGGTGAGCCAGCAGGAAGTGCAGGTGTTCCAATACTGAATGTCTTAGAAAAGAATAATCTTAATAATACCTGTTGTCTGGTTGTAAGATATTTTGGTGGTGTAAAACTTGGAGTTGGTGGTTTATTAAGAGCTTATTCATCTTCTTGTATAGAAGCAATAAATAAAGCAACAATTGTTGAAGATTACAGCTATCCAAAATATGAAATCATCTTAAGTTATGATATAGCTAATAAATTAGATAATTTATTGCTTAATAATACTTATTATCTGAATAAAGAATATGACGAAAAAGTCAAAATAGAGTTCGTCTTAAAACAAGAAGAAATAATCGACAAAATAATTGAAATCACTAAAGGCATAAAGCCAACTCAAGTAGGAAATGAAATAATCCAGAAAGTGATAAAATAATCATATGGAAATATTAGAACTTATCAGTCATCATATATATATTGCCTATATCGTAGTAACTATTATTTTATTGATAATAATTATTTGTGTTCTTTATAAATTATCTTTGTTTAATAAAACATTAACACCAATAAAAAAGAATATTGAAGATATCAATAATGATATTGATTTAATTAATAATAAGAAAGCTATTATTGATAACACTACACATGTATCTATTCCTTTCTTCATGCGTTTTATCTTCTATTATGAGGTTATTAGATTCGCTTTTAGAGATTATAAAGATACTAAATATTCTAAACGTTCTATAAGAAAATCATTTAATAAAGCATATAGATATCAATCACTAATAAGAGAGAATAAACAATTAAGAAAATCGTAGTTAATTAGATTGTTGGTATTTCATCTAAAATAGAAAGCTTGCTTTCTATTTTTTTATTTTGATTTTCTAAAAAGAAAGGTAATAAATAATGTGGGAACGATTCAAAAAACTCGCCCTTGCCATAACCATTTTTAATTAATTTATAAACTTTATGTATTCTAAATCTTGTTTCATTCATGGCTAATTTTTTAGCTGATATTATTCTTCCATTATTAGCCTTCGTCTCAATAACATCTATTCCATCATTTAATTCGACAATAAAATCATTTTCTAAATGTTTTTTTGTGTCAGAATAATAATATAAATCTTTATCTCCCTTATATAACATGTCTGCAACTATTGCCTCATATATTGCGCCTTTGTATGCCCCAAGTTCACCAGATAATAAATCGTTTGTAAGCGAAATCGGGAACAGTGAAACAAGCAGACCAATATCAGTTAAAAAAACTTTGAATTCTTCGCTTATAGCGTTTCCTTTTAAAGGCGATTCAATAGCTCTTAAATTATATGATCTTACTATTAAACCGGTCTTTTCAAGCCATTGCAGTGCATCAGAGAACTCCGAAGATCTGCCTCCATGTTCAATAACAGAATATTTAAATTTTTTATTTTCTTTTGCAAGTTGATCTGGTATAGATGAAAAAGCTCTAGAAATTCTAATTAATAAAGTAGCATCTAATAATCTTGTGCCATCTTCTCTATATTTGATTCCAAAATCAGCTATATAATCTTTTATTAAATTGTCTTGAACTTGTCTTACCTCTAATAGATTATTTGTTTCAATATATTTAATAACACAACTTGGCATCCCACCGACAATGATGTATCGCAAAAAATGTGAATAAAGTATATTTAAATAAACATCGTTTAATTCAGTTTTGTTGTTTATTGAAGATCTAATTGTTTTAAATGCTAAATCGCTTATATTTTGAGCTTGTATAAATTCAATAAAGTTTAATGGCTTTAGCGTTAAATACTCATCATAGCCAGAAGGAATATGCTTTATAGATAAATCTGATATACCTAATAAAGATCCAGTCGCAACAACATCGTATCTTCCATCTAAACTAAAAAGTTTTAAAGACTCTCTAGCTACGGCAGAATCATTAATTTCATCAAATATTAACAATGTTTTTTTTGGAATTATTCTTTGGTTGTTAAAATATACAATAGAATTACTTATAAAAGCATCGACACTGATTTTTCCGTTATCATAAAATAAATTGCTTAAATTAGAATCATGTCTAAAATCATATAGTATATAGTTATCATATTCTTCTTTTCCCAACTTTACACATAGATATGTTTTTCCAACTTGTCTTAAGCCATCAATAATCAAAGGCTTTTTATTCTTCTTATGTCTCCACTTAAGTATTTTTTGATAAAGATCTCTTTTTAATTCCATAATTATCACATTTCCCATTTAAATTATAGCAAATATTTCGAAAAGTGTATATATTTACATTTTTCGAAATCGAAATGTGTATATTTTTACATTTTTCGAAATATATGTAACTTTAAGTCTTTATCATTAATGTCTAATATTTTCTATTAGATGGAAAAATAAAATTATTAACTCAAAATATTAAACCTATAAAATTAATGTAGTTAAGAATATCAATGATAATATTGAAGTATTCAATAATAAGAAAGCAATTATTGATAAGAGGAAATAAACAATTAGGACAATTGTAGAATATTAATAAAAATCTAGCATTTGCTAGATTTTATAAATACAGTTCAAATATACAAAATAATCTTTAATACATCATTAGAGTTAGATAATGTATTGTGAAATTAATGAGCTGATATGTTTTATATCAACGTTAGATTTGAAATCAAATTGCAATCTTGCTCCATTGCTAAAAGCTAGAATTAACTCGCTATCGATATCTAGCAGGCCTGCTGTTTCAATTCCATAATATTGCACTTTTGAATAAGGGTATGAAAAATAAGATATTTTCTTTCCTACTAAGCCTTGAACATTAACAACAAAAACTCTTTTGTTCGTAAAAATAACTTGGTCTCTAACGGTTTGAAAAGCTTGAACTATCTCTTCTCCATTTACCATTAATGTTGGAATTTCGCTCCTAACTTCATTTAAACTAATTGCTTTTAAATTCATTAAATTTGCATCTAATACGATGCCACTAGATACTGTTGCCATAATTATTATTTCCTTTCGTTTTATAAGAAAATAATACCCCCCCCCCGACAGAGTTTGTCAAGAATCCAAATGTTCTTGGCATAGCAAAAATAGTGCCTATTTATCGGTTGTTTTTAATCATCCTTCATTTCTAATAGCGAGCATTTAAAGTTGAAAAATTCTTGTTGATTATTATAAAGAAAAGGTGTCTTTTGACACCTCTTGTGCTATTTAATCATTGCTTCATCCCAAGAAGATGGAATATCTAAATCTAATAATTTAAATACAGTTGCAGCAATATTGCTTAAGCCAAAGTTTCCTTCTTTTAGTTCAACATCTGCATTATAGATAATGAATGGAACTTTGTTTAATGTATGCGATGTTTTAGGTTTTAATGGAGCATCTTCAGATTTTCTCTTTTCATACATTTCATCTGCATTTCCGTGATCTGCTGTTACAAGCAAGATACAGTCATTTTCTTTACATGCATCCATGATTCTCTTTAGATTTAAATCAACAGCTTCAACGCCGATGATTGTTGCTTGATAATTACCAGTATGGCCTACCATATCACCATTAGGGAAATTAGTTCTTAAGAACATATATTTCTTTGAATTAATAGCTTCTACTAATTGTTCAGTGATATCACTTGCCTTCATCCATGGTTTCTCATCAAATGGACATAAATCAGATTTAATCTCTACCCATGTTTCTAATTCATCAGAGAATTTTTCACTTCTGTTGCCATTCCAGAAATAAGTCACATGGCCAAATTTTTGAGTTTCAGATATTGCATACGTGCTGATATTATTTTTTACCAAATATTCAGACATTGTGTCTTTGATTGCTGGTGGATTAACTAGATAATTATGTGGAATATGTAAGTCACCATCATATTCAAGCATACCTGCATACATTACATCTACTTCTTTTGATTTTTCAAATTTGTAATTGTTATTATCGAAAGCTCTTGATATTTCTAGCGCTCTATCACCTCTGAAATTGAAATAGATAACTGAGTCATGATTTTCAATTGTGCCTACTGGCATATCATTTTCACATATTACAAATTCAGGAAGATTCTGGTCATTGACACCTAGTTCTTTACGATATGTTTCAATGGCTTCCTTAGCACTTGCAAATTTTCTGCCGATACCTGCAACATGGCAATCCCAACCACGTTTAACCATTTCCCAATCAGCTTCATAACGGTCCATAGTGATATACATTCTGCCACCACCAGATGCGATACGTCCATCAAATGTTTCGTCATTCAACTGTTTTAATAATTCTTCTAATTCATCAATATATTCAAGCCCTGAAGTTTCTGGAACATCTCTTCCATCCATTAAGACATGAACTCTTACTTTATTGATGCCTTCTTTTTTAGCTTCTTTAATCATTTCTTTTAAATGAGAAATATTAGAATGCACATTACCATCTGATAATAATCCTAAGAAATGTAAAGTATGTCCTTTGGCATTTTCAATTAATTTTTTCCAGGTCTCACTTTGATAAATTGAACCATTGGCGATTGATTCATTAACTAATTTAGCTCCTTGTGAATAAATCTGGCCACAGCCTATCGCATTATGTCCAACTTCTGAATTTCCCATATCATCATCACTTGGTAAGCCAACTGCTACGCCATGAGCTTTGATTGTTGTCCAAGGACAAGTTTCTTTAAGATAATCTAAATTAGGTGTGTAAGCATTTTTTACAGCGTTGCCAAAAGAGCTTTCTTTTTCACCAACGCCATCCATTACAACTAAAACTACTGGTCTATTATTCATATTAATCCTTTCCTAAAAAAAGCGAATAAATCGCTTTAATTATTTTGTACCGAAAATTCTATCGCCTGCATCACCTAAACCAGGAACGATATAACCAATTTCATTTAATTTTTCATCAAGTGCTGCTAAATAGATATCAACATCTGGATGATCTTCTTCAATACGTTTAACGCCTTCTGGTGCACCAACTAGACATACTAACTTAATATTCTTTGCGCCACGTTCTTTAATCTTCTTTAAAGCTGCACTAGCTGAACCGCCTGTTGCCAACATTGGATCTAAAACGATAACGATTGCGTTTTCCATATCAGGGAATTTAGCGAAATATTCTTCTGGTTCTAAAGTATCATGGTGTCTATACATGCCAATAAAACCTACTTTAGCAGTTGGAATTAAATCTCTGATTCCATCTACCATTCCTAGTCCTGCTCTTAAAATTGGAACTAATACAACATCAGATGCTAGTTCAAATGTTTCACATGGTCCCATTGGTGTTTCAACATGTTTAGGCTTTGTAGGTAAATCTCTTGATACTTCAAAAGCCATTAAGCCAGCGATTTCATCTAATTGTTGAGCGAAATCTTTTGTGCTTGTGTTTTTATCTCTCATTAGTGCTAACTTATGAGTAATAAGTGGATGATCGAATACTGTTAACATAAATTATTCACCTTTCAAATTCTCTGTTTTAATTATACAAAAGAATGTACCCTAAGGCACATTCTTTTATCATAAATTTTAATCTTTTTTTATCCTTTTACAGCACCAGCTGTTACACCTTCAACATAGTACTTCTGTAAGAACATGAATAAGGTAACAATTGGTATAGCTACTATTACACAACCCGCAGCGAATTGTGTAAATAAGTTGGTATCTGGATGGGTACCGAATAGTAAGGAATATAGGCCGACAGAAACTGTCCAATGGGCAGCATTATCAGCACCAATAATTACTTTCGCAAAGATGAAATCCATCCATGGGCCAGTAAATGACATTAAAGCCTGATATATGATGATAGGTTTGGCTAGTGGCAAAATAACCTTCCTAAAAATCTTGAAATTCGTACAGCCATCTAGTTTAGCTGATTCAACCAGAGCATTAGGTATTACATCAAAGAAACCTTTCGCAACTTGGAATCCTAAACCAGCACCAGCACTATACGCAAGAATTAAACCAATAACTGAATATTCTGGATGATTTGGATTACCCGTTAAGCCAATCGATTTTAATAAGAAATAAATCGCAATCATTGACATAAATGATGGGAATAGACCAATAATCATCGCCATATTCATAAATGGTTTACGCATTCTAAATCTTAATTTAGAAATACAATATGCTACTGATAATACTAAGAATGTTGAAATGATACAGTCAATTATCGCAATAATTAATGTATTTAACATCCACTTAGGGAAGGCATTATCAACACCATAGTATCTGGCAGTAAATAAATCTGTGAAGTTCTTTAAGCCATAGGCTTTAGGGAAATAATTGCTTACAACAGTCCCAACGAAAGTTCCATCAGGTCGATATTCACATCTGAAGGCTGATAAAATAATCCATACAAGAGGCACTAACCAAATAATACCTAAGACAATTAACAGCACATAAGTAATGGTTAAAGAAGTCTTAGCAGCTTTAGATTGGCTTCTAACTTTTTTATTGTTCATCATTGGAAAGTATCCTCCTCGTTATAAGCTTTACTTCTACGATAAGTTATTAAAGTAATTGAAGCGGTAATGATAAATGTGAAGATACCAATTACAGCACCAGTATTATACATACCTTGGTCAATTGTTACTTTATATAACCATGTTACAAGTAAGTCAGTACCACCAGCTTGATAGCCAACATATGTAGGACCACCACCAGTCAATAAGAAGATTGAGTTAAATGCGCTGATGTTACCTACAAAACTTGAAATCAAGTATGGTGTAGTAATAAATATCACATAAGGTAAAGTGATCTTCGCAAACATCTTAAAGGTGCTTGCGCCATCTACTTTGGCAGCTTCATATAAGTCAGCAGGAATATTCATTAAGATACCTGATGTCATCAACATCGTATAAGGAATACCAACCCACATATTGATAACGATAACCATGACTTTCGCTAAAACTTCGCTATCGCCAGATTGTAATCCTAAAAAGCCAATTGGTTCACTGATTAAATTTAAATTCATTAGTAAGGCATTAATAGGTCCATATTCACCAAGAATATTTCTAACAGCCAAAAGTGAAATAAATTGTGGAACCGCAATCGTCATAATGAATACTGTACGGAATATTTTCTTACCCTTTAATCCTTTCTTATTGATTAAAAGAGCTAAAACAATTCCACCAAAGTAACAAGTTAATGTTGCAAAGATAGCCCAGATAAATGTCCAACCAAGTACTGGGAAGAATCTGTTTTTGATTTCAACACCAAGTGAACCTTCACCAGTAAAGACAGCTGCAAAGTTACCAAAACCATTCCAATGGAACAGGTTAGTACCAATCTCATTCATGTCATAAGCATTGTATGTAGTAAATGCTAAGGCAATCATGAAGACTGTTGGTAAAACAGTAAATACTAAAGCTGCAATTAATGTTGGAGTCAACATTGTGATGTGGAATTTAGAATCAAACAATTCTTTGATATCTTCAACAAAACTTGTAGGTGTCTTGCCAATTTTTTCATCCATATCAGCTTTATAAGATGATTCAACGTTTCTATCCCAAAGAATGAAATAAATAACGATGACTGCAATTGTAACAAAGCCAAACAGGATAATTAATTTACAATCTGATCCATGTGAAAATTCACCAGTTAGTGGATCAAAGGTACCACCTTCAACAACTTTATTTAATGGAAGATTAGCTAAAGCTTTCCATCCATATGGTGTGCCATTAATTGATGGGCATAATACCATAAACAAGATAATTAAAATCTGTAAAATTAAGAATAATGCTCCCTTGATAAATTGTTTATGATAAAAGTTGCCAGCACCAAAGATAAAATGAGAAAGTTTTGTTCCAATTGAACCATCGACAAAACGTCTACCTAATTTGGTAAACCATTTTTTAATTGGTCCGAACAAATCCTTTTTATTTTTAGTATTAGCTTTCATAAACCCTCTTTAAATTTATGCTTCTTTTGGTAAATCACTTGGGAATTCTGTTGGATTTACACCATGCATCCATAAGTATTCCATTAGATATAAACCTTTTCTTATACCTTCTAATGATTCAGTTTCTTCAACAATCGTATCACCAGTTGTAGGATAAGCAGTCTTATCAATCATTGCACGTAATACAGCAGGAGCATTTTTAGAATAATAATATGTATTTAAAGAACCAGTTAAGAATGGTTGAGGAATACCCCATTCAGCCATTTCAACTTGCATACATGCTAAGTTATATTGACTTTCTGAAACTTTGCCAGATTCATAGCAAGTTTTAATGAAGTCGCCAGCACCAACATATGCAGGAACATTTAGACATTCAACATATGATTGATTCTGTACTTCTTTACTAGATAAATATTTAACTAGATCTTGTAATAATTGATATTTATCAGCATCAGAGTGAGCGTTAATCATGAATACTTTACAATCCGCAAAAGTACCACCACGATATACATCGCCTGCTTTAACACCACTTAAACCTTCACATGCTGCTTCAGTTAAAGTGAATGTTGGAATTAAAGCGATACCTAAATTAGTTTCACCAAGTGCTGCTTTTGCAGTATTGTAATGCCATGCACCACCAATAACAGCTAAAACGCCATTATTTCTTAAGTCAGCATCCCAGCCATCAGATGAAGCCCATTTAAAGCCATTAGGATCTGCTGCATATTCTTGTAGCCATCTTACGATTGCAACAGTATCATCACCTTGACAATTAGATTTACCTTTTGAACCACCAGAAACTGGTTCAGCATCTTCATAAATCTTAACAGTAGTCTTATGATCAGCAACATTAGTTGCAAGTAAAGCGAATGAATTGTTGTAGCCATCATCACCTGTTACAGTAATAGCTTTAGTTTCTGCAACTTTTGCAGCTTCCATTAATCCTTCAAATGATTGTGCTTGTTCATCACTAACTTTTTCCTTGTTGTAATACAAGAATAATGCTTGAGAAATATATGGAACACCAAATAAATATTTTTGACCATTTAATGTTGAATAAATAACATTTTGGAATGATGCTGGATTATCTGCTAGCACTTGATTAATTAATGCTTCATCAGTAATTGGCTTAGCACATTGAGTGCTTGCTAATTTACCGATATTATCATGAGCTACTGTGAAAATATCAGCTGCTGCAGATGGGTCGTTAGTAACTGTGCCCGCAACCGCACCAGTGTCCATGCCTTTTACAGTAATTGTATAAGACAAATCATTTTGGGCTTTATATTCATCACAAACTTTTTGATAAAAGTCTGCAGATTCTTCACCAACCCAAATAACAATTTCATTGCTACTAGATTTTTTGCCACCATCGCCACCACAGCCAAATAATACTGTAGCTAAGAAGATGACCATTAATACACTTATAAGCTTTTTCATTCTTTTCCTCCTAAATTGAACTATAAGATAATTTTTCAATGTACATTGTTCTTGATAAATAATCAGTCAATGTTTTATTCTTCTTATTTAGCATTAAGATAATAAATCTTAATACTGGATATAGTAAGAAACTATAAATTCCTGTCCAAGGATAGATAAATACACTGCTTAGAACAATAAACACAAATCTGGCAATAACTTGTTTCTTATTGATTTTGTTTTGACGATATTCATCAAATAACATCACTCCACATAATTGTTTGCCGATAGTTAATCCATCTTTATTAATCAATGGAATGATTAGAAATAAGATCAGTTCTCCTAGAAAGCCAATGCCCATTCTTATTAAATAAGAATGAAGTATAGCTGCAAATCTCTCATTTTGATATGTTTCATCTTCACTAAGTATTTCTTCTAATTTATCTGTGCCATATTCATTAAGTGTTTCTGTTTCAATTGCTTTATAATTTTCTACATGTTTGTAGTAATTATTAAACAATGGTGTAGCATTTAATAAGATATTCAATAAGATAAATACTAGAAACAGGCTTACTATATCGAAACCATCAGCTATAAATCTTTTAAATAATATTGGCTTAGTGTTATGTTCCATTTATCTTCCTTAACAGATCTTCATATCGATTCTTGTAGAATAAACAGAAATATCTTTTCCGTCAAATTCTAAGTAAACTTCTTTTTCATTAAAGTCATTATCAACTTTAATCAAGATTTCATCATCATTTACTTTAACTTTCGCAAATTTAATCATGCCATAATCAAGTAACTTAATTACTTCACCCTTTAGACCATGATCACTTAAACGAATGTTATCTTTATGAATCATGTATTTATAAGTGTTCTTATAGCAATTATCACCATCAATTGAGTTAATCTTATAACCGTTTTCTGGCAATGCTTCTACTTTATAACCATTAAAGTTATAGAAGAAGTGTAATACTCTTTCACCCTTTTCTTTGACTTCTGTCTTAGAGAATGTTCCAAATAATGCTTCTTCTTCAGGAATTCTTTCAAGAATTAATTCACCATCATGATATACGTCAACTTTTTCATTAACGATGTCGAAGTTATATTCATCGCCTTCTTTAACATCATCACCAACGATTGCGAATAAATAAGTATCACCATTTACAAGATAAGCAAGATTTTCATCATCTACTCTTTCAAGTTTAGCTACTTTTAATTTGAAGCAATCACCTTCTTTAATTGCGTGTGGTGGAACATTGATTTCAAATTCTTCTTTGCCGCCTAATGCATCCTTGAATACTTTAGGCAAATCAACAGTTGTATTAAGAACTTCCATCTTATCACCAACAGCTCTTCCATGAAGTGTGTTAACAGTAGGTATCTTGTTCATTAATGTAATTTCACTTTCATGGTCAAAGAAATGTACTTTCTCACAATTAGGCAATACATGAATTACATCACCAACTTCAAGGTTATCATCTTCATCAATCTTGATGATGATGTTTTTGCCTTCATCTTTTAATGTAAATTCTTCTGCTTTTTCACCTAACTTGCCATAAATGATTGTTTCTTTTCCAAGTCTTTCAATGTTGTTTACAACAACTTTTAAACCTACATTTTCTTTTGAAAGATTTAAATGTTCAGGTCTGATACCAAAGATAACTTGTTTATCACCATTTAGATAATCTTCATGAATCTTACATACATTTTCATATGGTACTAATACTTCATCACCATCAGCGAATTTAACGATGACATTATCGCCTTCACGTTTTAATGTAACATCAAAGAAATTCATTTGTGGTGAGCCAATAAATCCAGCAACAAACACATTGTAAGGCTTGTTGTATAAATTCATTGGTGTATCAATTTGTTGTACATAGCCAAGTTTCATAACAACAATTCTTGTACCCATAGTCATCGCTTCTACTTGGTCGTGAGTTACATAAATAAATGTTGTCTTTAAGCTCTTATGTAGTTGTGTAATCTCAGAACGCATTTGTGAACGTAACTTTGCATCTAGATTAGATAATGGTTCATCAAGTAAGAAGACTTTTGGGTTTCTTACTAGAGCTCTACCTAAAGCAACTCTTTGTCTTTGACCACCAGACATTGCTTTTGGTTGACGATCTAGATACTCTTCAATATCCAGCATCTTCGCTGCTTTCATTACGCGTTCTTTGATTTCTTCTTCTGGCATCTTACGGTTTCTTAAACCGAATGCCATGTTCTCGTAGACTGTCATATGTGGATATAAGGCATATGATTGGAAAACCATCGCGATATCACGATCTTTTGGTTCCATATCATTAACCAAAGTATCACCGATAAACAAGTCTCCTGCGGTGATTGTTTCTAGACCTGCGACCATTCTTAGTGTTGTCGATTTACCACAGCCTGATGGCCCAACAAACACAATAAATTCCTGGTCTTTGATGTCGATAGAAAAATCATTAACTGCTTTGTGCCCATTATCATACACTTTGTAGATATGGGATAGTTTTAAATTTGCCACTTTAACCTCCAAAAAATATGTTAATAATTTATCTATATAAACGGTACATGTTTGCGGTCTAGCTCATTAGTAATGCTATCAATACCTTGAGCTAACGCATTGATTGTACCGACCTCTCCTTGTTTTTTGTCATATACATGATAGATGTCATTTTTTAATTTGACGCCACCAATATCTTTTAGATCAATGGAAGATTTTTTAAAGATATAGCTCATATATAGACGATCATCTTTAATATATGCATAGTCACTAACTAGACCAATTAGAACACCTAATGAACATATTCCGACAATAAACATTAAGATAAAGGCAAATACTGCCAACATATTGCCCCAAAAGACAATAAAGATTGTGATACCGATGCCATTCATCAGCACAAACGACAAAAGCGCAAAGATAAATTGAGCTTTACTTATTTCTGTGCTAATGTCTCCGTGTTTAAACATATATCCTAAAATCCTGTCATATCAATAAAGCCTTGTTTTAATATATCGCCTGATATATCAGAACTTTGTTTAATGATATTACTATCCCAATTGCTCGCATCTTTTATTTCATAGCCTTTTTCAAAGATGCCTAATAAGAAGCCAGTCATACCTGCAGTATTGATTAAGATCTTTCCATCAGCTACTTCATAATCTTTACTCCACTTACTTGGTGACCATGACCATATATACAATTCATAGTCATTTAAATATTTAGCATCAAGATTAAGAATCGTGAATGAAGTTTGACTGACTTCTATCTTTTTATAATTTATTTCTTTTTCAACAACGTTATTACCATTCTTTGCGTATATATTTAAAATAACTTCATCATTTAAAATATTATCTTTTAAATTAAAACTTGCATTATCAGTAATATTAACTTTATTATTCTTATCATTATTCAGATAATAATAAGCTTCTTCAGCATTCTTTACTTCAATAGTTATTTCTTTATCATCCACAAAATATTCACTTATATCAGATACTACAACCTGTGGATGAATATTATTATTTTTAGTAAGTATTGCCATGCCACTTTCATCAAAGGTAATATGGGCAACACCTTCATGAACTAAAACTTTCTTGCCACTAAGATTATCATAATAATTGCCACTTTCTAAATGTGGAACTTTAACATTGACTTCACTTGCATCAACTTCTTTAGTCGAAATTATAAGCGCTCCACAATCATCATCTAACACTTTTTCGTTGACATAATAAACATCATCTACTGATGCATATGTATCAGCATTATAGAAGCGATTGTGGAAACGGTTGACTGCTGCAACACCTTCGTTTTCAAAAGCTAAAGAGCCCAATTTGCCAACCATTAAATCATCACTTGGTCTAGACAGATATAAGCCACCAAGTCCTTTTGTTACCGCAATAACTGACCAATATTTTGCTACTCTTGCATCACTGTAATGTGTATTACTTGAGATATATTCATCATGACTTTCAACCCACGCAATTAATCTAGTTGTATCATCCATTTTTAAAGATGCATTTAAGATTAATGATGGATCTTTTTTAACCATGGCATTCCTAAATGATGACACAAAACCATCATCAGTTACTAACATATGATCTGTGTAATATGATAAAGGTCTGCCATATGGTAACGATAATATTTCACCATAGGCATACAATTCTTTGCCTGTTTTTTCTTTATAATATTCTTTTGCGACCTCTAATGTATTATCCCAGAAATCACTCGCATAATCAGGATCTTTTTCCGTTTCAATATGTTTTGCGGCATCAAATCTGAAACCATCAATGCCAACATCAATACATTCTTTCATTAAAGATAGAACTCTTTCTTGAACATATGGATTGGCTGTATCTAAATCTGGTAAATTACCATATTGATAAACTTGAGTCTCACTGCCTGTTCCACCAGCTTTTACATTGTGATGGAAAGTTACACCAATGCCGTCAACATCTTCGTTGCGATTGCGATATAGTAATGGTTCATATTCTTCTACATCAACGCATACTGTTGGTGTACCATCTTCTTCAATCGCTTTATCACCATCATTGGCCATATGATTAAGTACTAAATCAGCTAAAATACAGATACCTAATTCTTCTGCTTCTTTACATAATCTTTCTAATTCTTCTTTACTTCCAAGTGGTGATTTATCACCAATTGAAAAAGAAAGTGGTTGATAGAAAGCCCACCAGGCACTACCATTAGATTTTGGCTGTTGAACAGGCATTAATAAAACATTCTTGAATCCTGCTTCTTTTATATCTTTTAAATTGGTTCTAACTTCTTCATAAGTCCAATTGAAAGCATGAAGAGTTAAGCCATCTTGAGCATTTTCTGGTAATTTGTCTGTATATGTATTGTCAAAATCTTCATATTCAATCTTTTTGCTTGAACATGATATTAAGGAAATACATATAGAGAATAATACTAATAGAGATAATAATTTTTTCATATTTATTAAGAAATATAAAAGGGCTCACATAGAGCCCTTTTATTCAGTTTTTAAATAAACTATTGTGCAACAGCAGTTACAACAGGATCAGCACCTGTGAAATCAATAGTTACTAAGTAATTGCCATCAGCTTCAGCAACTAGGTTGTCAGCACCATTACCCCAGCTGTAATCCCAAGCACCATCAGCACGTACTTTGAATTCAGTACCAGCAGTTAATGCAACTGTAGCAGACCAAGTTCCATCACCATTATCAGCCATTGCTTCATCAGCAGCCCACTCATTGAAACCACCGATTACGCCATATGTATGATCAGCTGCAACCCATTGAAGAATTTCTTCATAAGCAATACCTTCTTTAGCTTCTTTAAGAACTAAAGCGATACCGAAGCCAGGAGTACCAGCAGCAGAAACAGCACTATATTGAGCACAGATTAATGTATAAGTACCAGCACCACCAATTACAACTGGATTGCTAGCCCAAGAGAAACCATTTTCATCTGCTTCTTCTTGCCATACAGGCATGAATAATGTATTAGGAGTTAAGCTTTCAGCATGAGCTGTCTTAGGATCAGAAATCCATTGATCTTCAGCATAAACACCTTCATCAATTGTACATTGAGCAACTTTGAATGCATAAGAACCATTTGCTTTGTGCATCTTGCCATCAATTAAGCAATCAGTTGTCCAACCAGCATCGTTAGTACCAAATGTAACATCAATTGCATATAGATACTTAACTTCTTTACCAGATAATGTGTTGTATAGGCTTTCGTCTAATGCTTTAACATCGTCTAGTGAAATAGCAGTCATTGTAGAAGCTTCATAAACAGCAGAGTCTTTGCCGTTCCAACCATTTTCAGATCCATCAGCTAATAGATATTGACCATGAACAACCCATGCATCATGACCTTCATCAGCTAATACTTCAGCTTTCTTTTGGCCGCATGCAGCTAATGTTACGCACATTAAAACTGCAAGTAAAATTGCTAAAAATTTTTTCATTCTATTCTCCTTTTTTTGTTTCAACATGGGGAAAATCCCCCTGATATAATTTTATAACATAGGTAAAGATAATCAAGAAAAAATATACAAAAATAGGCAAAATATTAAATAATTTGTAGTCTAAAAGATTCTTATTGTTTTTTATTAAAGAAAACATGGTTCCCCATGTCTCTTATTTTAGATTATAAGTAAAATAATGATTTTCATTTAAGATGTCTTTAACTTTCATTAATTCTTCAATGATGGCATTAGGTTTAGCTTCCTCAATGCCTTTTCTTTTGCCTTCCAGAATACTGAAGGCTATTGTATAAGCGCCAAAGCCCTGGCCTGCTTTTATATCAGCAGTTGAATCACCAACGATGATTACATCATCACTATTAAGTTTATAATCATTAACAATCTTGAATACACCTTCTGGATTAGGTTTGGTATTTTCAACATCATCTAAAGTCATAATAGCTTTGAAGTCTTCTAATTTAAAGCCACATTTTAATAGACAATCATTAGTTGATGTTTTAGCTCTTGTGGTTAAGATAGCTAGGTCATATCCTTCTTGTGCTAGTTCTTCAACAAGTTTTACAGCATCCTTGATAGGTTCTAATGTTTCATCTAAGATTTTCTTATTTACTTCACGATAATATTTGCTTATTTCTTCTATGTCACCATCAGGGAAATATTTTTCAAACATTTCTTTAATTGGTGGCCCTAATACTTCGCTTTCTCTTTCAATTGTAAAATCATCAGGATTGCCAAATTTCTCAAAAGTCGCTCTAAAGCTTTCAATTATTGGTCCAGTAGAATCAGTTAAGGTTCCATCTAAATCAAAGATGATTGTAGGTTTTTTCTTCTTTAAGATTTTTTCTAATAAGCCAAAATAGAAGAATAAGCCAAATATCACAAAGATAATTGAAGTAACCTGAGCTGTCTTTAAACTACCAATCAATAATGAATCTGTACGATCTGCTTCAATGAAGAAACGAATGATGCCATACCAGATTAAATATGCGCCAAACAGCTGTCCTCTTTTTGATTGTGTTTTTCTTAAAAGGAAATTAATAAGGATAAAACCTAACAGACATAATAATGATTCATATAAGAATAATGGTTTATAGTAAGTGCCACCAATAAGCATTCCATCTTTGATAAGAGCTAAAGGCCCTTTGAAATAATCAGCACTGACTGCACTGCCATGGCATTCCTGGTTGACAAAATTGCCCCATCTGCCAACTGCCTGGCCAATCAAAACTGTTGGCATAAGACAGTCTAAGACTTTGATGAATGATACATTCTTTTTACGGCATACAAAATATGCTGCTAAGGCACCACCTACAAAGCCACCATGGAAGGCCAATCCACCATCCCAAATCTTGATAATCTCTATTGGATTAGAAACATAAAAATCAAAATTATAGAATAAACAAAACCACAATCTTGCGCCAATAACGCCACCCCATAATAGCCATACAAAGACATCATCAAAGAAACCGTCGATATCAATATAACGATATTCTTTTAGATTTCTTTTGCCGAAAAAATAGGCGATAAAAGCACCAGTTAAAATTAATACAGCATACCATTGAATGTTCAATGATCCGATACTTAAAAATGTCGTTCTATTTGGAAAAAAACTCATAATTATTTTCCTTTCTTTTTACAATTATAACAAATTCATTTAAGCCTTCTTACAAAGACGCTTTACTGATTTGTAACATAACAATCCTAATAATGCATAAACAAAGATAATTGCTGCTACTCCAATTAAAACATTAGACATAATAGCTAATACACTCATCAAGCTGATCACAATCATTGTCCCAAACATATTTGGAAGCAGATAAAGAGTTATCGCTGTTCCCTGTTTTACAACTTCTATTTCATTTTCCCAATTAAGATTGACATGTTTATATCCACAACGCATGCCATAGGCAGTTGAGAATAAACATAATACAATAATCATTATTATTCCTAAGATATATTCATACGCTTGTGCTCTAAAGGCGAATAGTCCTGTTAAAGTTGCATATAATCCAGGAATTAAATTCATGTATATATTAAATAACATTCTTCCCTTACAGATTTCAAAAGCATCAACAGGCATACTTTTTAATATCCAGTCATTCTTTCCTTCTAATGAAGGACTTACAGCAGAAGAAGGAGCCATGCCGACAAAGAAATAAATAACTAACGGCCAAACAAGCGCAAGCGACGCAATATCAAAAGGCATCTTTACAGCTGAACCTGCAATTATCTTTTTTAAATTGATAAAAGGCAAAACAGTTCCTACAAGTATGCACAATACTGTTCCTAAACCAAGTTGCACAGAACAGGTAGTTGAACCAAGGACTCTTTTAAATTCTTTAAAGGCAATGCTTCTGATTATTGGCTTAGCTTTATATTTATAATTGTTGTTTTTATTTTTCTGTTTTGTTTCAACATTATTTAATCTTGAATTGATTGTTCGATAATTGATGCTGATGATAAGTATTAAAGTGATAAAAATAAGTAAAGGAATCATTATCAATAAGATAATAGAAATATAATCGCTATCATTAACTGCTTTAGAAAACCAGGAAATCGTTGGAATATATTTAGCGACGGCATTTAATCCATTAGAAGATTTTTCAATAACTTCACCTACTTTATCATTTCTGATTAAATATTCAATAATAAAACGTAAAAAGAATAAAGGAATCGTAATGATGAAAGTTAAGATTGTTAAAGCAATCTTTTTATATTTAAATTTTGAACCGACATTGGCAATGAATACTCCCAACAAAGATGAAATACTCATAGGCAACAGTGGAATAAATGGTGTAAGAATAATCCACAATAGATAAGTAGTGATTCCTGGATTTAACGCAACGGCATAGCCAATTAAAGCCGACAATGAGATTAAAAAATTTAATGGCAAATCTTTTATATACATTAATAAGAATCGCACAACAACAATTGTCTTTACTGAAAAAGGCATTGACATCAACAGATCATAATCTTTATATCCATATAGATAACTATTAGATTTTAATAAAGTCATGATTAAAGATAATAATGTGATTATTGATGCTACAAAGATTGGCACCATCTG
>CAMKTV010000018.1 GCA_946415785.1 uncultured Solobacterium sp. | reverse complement strand
AAAATTATTATTATATGTAGGCAGAATTGCCAAAGAAAAAGCGATTGATAAGATTGTTGAAGCATTTAGAAAAGTTAAAGAAAATAATTTAAAAGTTAAACTACTAGTAGTTGGCGATGGGCCATCTTTAAATGAATTAAAAGAGCTCACAAACAAATATCAATTAGAAGATTATGTTTTCTTTGCGGGCAAGAAACCTTTTAATGTGGTACCTATTTATTATCATGGTGCAGACGGTTTTATTAGCGCATCAACAAGCGAAACACAAGGTATGACTTATATTGAAGCACTTGCTTCAGGATTGGTTGTATTGGCTAATTATGATAAAGTATTAACTGATTTAATTGTTGAAAATAAAAATGGTTTCTTCTTTGAGAATGTTGATGAAATATATGAAAAGATCGCTGTATTTTCTAATTTAGACAAAGAAAAATATGAAGAGATGGCTCAATTTGCGATTGATTCTGTTAAAAAATATGATGCGAATAAATTTGGAAAAGATTCATTGGCTTTATATGAAGAAGCGATAGAAGACTATAAACATTGTTATGTAATAAGAAAGACAAAATTAAAAGATGATTGTGTTGTTTTAGAATTAGAAACATTTGATGGAAAAGAAGAAAAAATATTTGTATCAATGGATGAATACTATAACGGTAGTTTCCGTAATAATTCTAAAATAACGACACTTGTCTATAATTCATTACGCAAAAAAGAGAATGTTACTTTGGCATATCATGCATGTCTTAAAAGATTATCTATCAGAGATTATTCTTTTAAACAGATGGAAGACTATTTAAAAGAAAAATTTATATTAGATGATAAAGAAGTTAAAAATATCATTGATAAATTAAATGAATATGGACTATTAGATGACGAAAGAATGGCTATCAATAAATTCAATACTTTAAATGCGAACTTTTTATCTACCAAGTCAATTAAATATCGTCTAAAAAAGATGGGCATATCAGAAGACATAATTGATAGAGTAGTCAAAAGTGATTTAGATGAAGAATTATTAAAAGCGAAGGAACTGGCCAACAAATATCTTAAATTAGCAAAGAATAAATCATTAAATCATAAGAAGCAGACAATCTATGGAAAACTGATTGTTGATGGCTTTAGCAGTGAAATAGCTTTGGAAGCATTAAATTCATTAGATTTTTCTGATTCAATCTTCTCTGAAAAAGATATATTAAGAAAAGAAGCACTTAAGATGAAGAAGAAATATGAAAAGAAATATGAAGGGTCAGAACTTAGAAATCGCATCTATTTAAGTTTAGTTTCTAAAGGTTTTGGCTATGACAATATTTACGCAATTATTAATGAAATGGAGATATAGTTATGGAAAATAAAAAAGTAAAAGACTTTGTGGAAGGCGACCATTTAAATGTTGATTTGCTGATATCGAATTTAGTTAAAGGTGTAACTAATAATGGTGCTCCTTATTTAACTTTAACCTTACAGGATGCTACAAAGGCAATTGATGCGAAATTCTGGGATGTTAAAAGTGAAATAGAAAAAGAGTTACAGGTAGGTAAAGTCTATAATTTTGATATTGAAATTAATCTATATCGTAATTCCTTACAGGCGAAAGTTATTAAAGTTTTTCCAATCAGTCAAAATGAAATCAATATGGAAGATTTTATATTTAATTCGCCAATCGCTAAAGATGAATTAAGAGAAAATATCTCTAAAGCTGTTAACCAAATCAGAAATGAAAAGATTGCGAAAATAGTAAATGCTTTATTAAATCATTATGATAATGCCTTATATGAATATCCTGCTGCCAGTAAGATTCATCATAATTATATTGGTGGTTTAGCTACTCATACTTGTGGAATGATTAAAGTAGGCAACGCCATTGCGGATATTTATCCATCTATAAATAGAGATTATCTATTGGCGGGAATCATCATTCATGATTTAGGAAAGATCGAAGAATTCACCAGTCCAATAGTTACTGAATATTCATTAGAAGGAAAACTATTAGGACATATATCTATTCTTGATGCCCGTATCTTAGAAATAGGAAAAGAATTAAAACTTGAAGATAGTGAAGAATTATTGATTTTAAGACACATGGTCTTATCTCATCATGGTAAACAAGAATTTGGCTCTCCTGTTTTACCTGAAACTTTGGAAGCTGAAATCTTAACGCATATTGATAATATTGATGCCAAAATCAATATTATTGAAAAAGCATTTGAAGATATTAAGGAAGGAGAGTTTACAGGGAAAATCTTTGCGATGGACAACAGGGTTTTCTATAAGCACAAATGATTATGAGGTGTTGTTTAGAATATTTAGTAGGTAGTGAACGTTTTTTTGTTGATGAAGATTTAAAGAAAGAAATATCTAATGAACATTTATCTTTATTATTAAATAAAGATGAAGGCATCTTGTCTTTAGATATTAATCCAAAAGAAAAGATTGAATTTAAAAATATTGAACTTCATTATGAAAGAGAATTCAGTTTAGATGATCATCTGTTTTTTAATGGCTATCAAGGGTGGTCATATTCTCATGAAGATGATATCTATACTAAGAAAGCAGGTTTTAATGCATTGCCTTTCTTTAAAAGACTGATGTTGAAGAAATTCTATTTAGACCGTTATGGTGATTATGCCTTTGCGGATTATCCTAATGTAGCTGGCTATAATCATTCATGGTCTTATTTTTATATTCGTAATGGCCGACATTATAAATTATTTGGTTCATTAAATGAAAGATTTGCCTTTACAAAATTTATTTATAAATTAGCTGAAAAAGAAATCATCATTACGCCAAATATTGAAGGGTATACAAGTGATAAAGCATTTAAGGCAATTAAAATATGTATCTTAGATGGAGAAGAAGATGAAGTCTTTGATAAGTGGTTTGAACTAATGGGAATAGAAAAACCTAAGGCAAAAAGATTATTAGGCTATACATCATGGTATAACCATTATCAGAACATCAATGAAGATATTATCAATAATGATTTTAAAGGTTTAGATAGTCTGCCTAATAAAGTTGATATTTTCCAGATTGATGATGGTTGGGAAAGCAAGATTGGTGATTGGCTAGAAGCAGATAAGGATAAATTTAAAGACGGCTTAAAACCAATAGCTGATAAGATTCATGAAAATGGTATGATGGCTGGTTTATGGCTGGCGCCTTTTTCAGCTGAAAGTGAATCTAAATTATATAAGGAACATCCTGACTGGTTTATTAAAGATGAAAATGGAAATAATTACATCTGTGGATGCAACTGGTCTAATTTCTATGGTTTAGATATCTATAAAAAAGAAGTAAGAGAATATCTGAAAGAAGTCTTTGATAAGGTATTTAATGTCTGGGGCTTTGATTTAGTTAAATTAGATTTCTTATATTCAGCATGTATCTTACCAAAACCTGATAAACCAAGAGGCATGATTATGGCTGATGGTATGGACTTATTAAGGGAACTATGTGGCGATAAATTAATCTTAGGCTGTGGTGTTCCTTTGGCTAGTGCTTTTGGCAAGGTTGATTATTGCAGGATAGGTTGTGATGTTTCATTAGAATATGATGATGTCTTCTATATGCATAGAGCCCATCCTGAAAGAACTTCCACAAAACATTGTATGATTAACACAATATTCAGAAGACAATTAGACGGCAGAGCTTTCTTAAATGACCCTGATGTCTTTATCTTAAGAGATGAAAATGTTAAGATGAGTCCTCTTCAAAAAGAAACTTTGGCAATCATTAATGGCTTATTTGGTTCAGTTTTATTTATGTCTGATGATGCATCTAAATATGATGAAAAGAAAATTGAATTATATAAGAAAATAATCAATTTAAAAGGAAAAGTAAAGAAAGTAGATTATATAAATAAAGAAGCTATCGTTATATATGAAGATGATGGCGAAAAAGAAATAAGGATTAAGAGGTAAATTATGGGCAAGCGTATTTATTTGAATGAAAACTGGGAGTTTACGAAACAATTTTCTAATGTCTTTAAAAGCTTTAAATCAGAATTTGAAAAAGTCAGAATTCCACATACGGTACAGTTATTACCACTTAATTATATCGATGAAAAAGACTATGAATTGATTTCTGGATATCGCAAAACTTTTAAATATGAAAAGTCATTTGAAAATAAAAGAATATTCTTAAACTTTGAAGGCGCAGCTCATAAAGCTACAGTCTATTTTAATGGTAAAGAATTAGGTGAACATTTAAATGGCTATACAGGCTTTAAATTTGAAGTAACAGATTTAATTAAAGATATTAATAGGATCGTTGTAAGACTTGAAAGTAATGAGTCATTAAATGTTCCTCCATTTGGTGGAGCCATAGATTATTTAACTTATGGTGGCCTTTATCGTGATGTTTATTTGGAGGTCAATGAGCCTACATATATTGAAGATGTTTATCCGAAGACTTTATTTGTTGAAGATAAATGGCATCTTAATATTGATGTAAATATTAATGGTGAAAAAACAAATAAGAAATTACATATATTATTAACTGATCAAAAGGATAAAGTAATATTAGATACAAAAGAAGCTCTAAAAGATAATTATGATTTTATAATTGATAATCCTAAATTATGGGATAATGAAAAACCATATTTGTATAGATTATCTTTAAGTTATGGCAAGGCCAAATATGAAGTTAACGTGGGCTTTAGAAGTGCTGAATTTAGAAAAGATGGTTTCTATTTAAATAATAAGAAATTAATTTTAAGAGGCTTAAACAGACATCAGGCTTATCCATATGTAGGATATGCAATGCCTGATTCTATGCAAATAGAAGATGTACGCATCTTAAAAGAAGAATTAGCTTGTAATATTGTAAGAACATCACATTATCCTCAAAGCCAGTGTTTTTTAGATGAATGTGACAAACAGGGACTTTTAGTCTTTACAGAAATTCCTGGCTGGCAATATTTAGGTGATGAAGATTGGAAGAAACAGTGCCTGACAAATGTAGAAGAAATGATTTTACAGAATAGAAATCATCCTTCTATCATTTTATGGGGTGTAAGAGTTAATGAATCTTTAGATGATGATGAATTATATACAAAGACTAATGCCTTAGCTCATAAACTAGATCCATATAGACAGACAAGTGGTGTGCGTTATTTGACTGGCTCTAGTTTATTGGAAGATGTTTATGCCCATAACGATTTTGTTTTTGCGGGTGACTTTAAAAAAGAAGGCTTAAAGAGCAAGAAACAGGCCGTAATCAAAAAAGATGCATTAGAAAAAGGTTATATCGTAAGCGAAAATATGGGCCATATGTTCCCAACAAAACAATATGATGATTATAACCATCGTCTAGAACACGCCTTAAGACATAGTCATGTCTTAAATAGCTTATATAAACAAAATGACATTGCAGGGGCAATTGGCTGGTGCATGTTTGATTATAATACGCATAAAGATTTTGGTTCAGGAGATAGAATCTGTTACCATGGTGTCTTAGATTATTTTAGAAATCCTAAAATAGCAGCCAGTGTATATGCATCACAAGGTGATAAGAATGCAGTAATGGAAGTTGCTTCTTGTATGGAACTGGGAGAATATCCAGGAGGCAATATTGGCGATACATATATCTTTACAAATTTAGATAGTGTTAAATTATATAAAAATGATGAATTTGTAAAAGAGTTTTATCCAAACGAAAGATTTAAATATCTGCCACATCCACCAATTATTGTAGATGATCTAATTGGTGAATTAATTGAAAAACATGAAAGTTATGATGAAAAATTATGTGCATCAATTAAAGAGTGTTTATTAGCTGTAAGCAAATATGGTATGGATAATTTACCTTTAAAAAATAAACTGAAATTAGCCAAGATGATTCTTATCAATAAACTTACAATGGATGATGCGACAAGATTATATGGAACTTATGTTGCTGGATGGGGCGGTAATTCAATTGTCTATCGTTTTGATGGCATTAAAAATGGCAAGGTTTTAAGAAGCATTATTAAAAAACCATCAAGTAAATTAAAGCTTAAATATCAAGTATCGAGTCATGATTTATATGAAGGCAAGAGTTATGATGTCAGTGCAATTCGTTTTAAATTAACTGATGAAAATGATAATCAGGCATATTATGCCAATGAAATATTCTATTTATCTGTCACAGGCAATATTGAATTAATTGGACCAAGTTTCATTAATCTACAAGGCGGAAGTGGTGGCACTTATGTAAGAAGTATTGGTAAGGCTGGTAAAGGGACATTACAAATATATAATGAACGTTTAGGCGTAAGTGAAATAGAATTCAATATAAAGAAAGGCTAATGACATGAATCAAAAAGGACTTACAAGTAGAGCGAAATGGCTATATGGCCTATGCTTAATGGGTGGCAACTTTGTATATATGCTTACATCAAGTTTCACCGTAATGTATTACCAAACCTATTTAGGTTTGAACGCTGCTTTTGTCGGAGCAGTATTAATGGTGGCGAGAGTATTTGATGCTTTAAATGATCCATTAACTGGCATCATTGTCGCTAAAGTGAATACTCGGTGGGGCAAATTTAGACCATGGATTTTATCAGGAGCTATCGTTAATGCCTTAATATTATTTGGATTATTTGCAGTACCAGAAGGTATCAGATCAACACAAGGACTTTTGATGGCGTGGTGTGCTGTTGCCTATATTTTATGGTCAACAACATATGATGCTTATGATATTCCAATTTGGTCAATTGTACCAGCCGTAACAGATCAGGGAAAAGAAAGAGAATCAATGGCTACAATTGGTAGAACGTTCGCTTCTATTGGCTGTGGGATTATATCTGTTGCTGCACCAATTGTGATTCCAATGTTAGGTGGGGGAGATGCGAATAATTATAATCATTGGATTGTGGGCTTTAAATGGTTTGCGATTATAATTTGTGCTTATTATATTATTTCTAGTTTAGTCTTCTTTTTAAGCGTTAAAGAAAAACATGAAGTCAAAGAAGAAAAGTCTCCTACAATCAAAGAGATGTTTAAAGCGCTGTTCTCAAATTCTCAAGCAATCGTTATTGTAGTAACTATTACAGCTGTAAATATTGGAACTGGTATTACTTCTAATTTAATGCCATATTATTTCCATTTTGACTTAGGTGGTGCTGATTGGAACAGCAATTATTCATTAATCACAATGTTTATCTTTGGTTTCCAGGTAATTGGTATGATGATTATTTATCCGTTAATAAGAAGATTCTTCAATCGTAAAGGTATCTTCTCATTTGGTTTAATGTTAGCGATACTTGGATATGGCCTGTTATTTGCGATGTCAGGATTTAAAACTATTAATGTGTATTTCTTAGCTATTCCTTCATTATTGATGGGTGTAGCTACTGGTATTTTGAATATCTTAACTACTGTTTATTTGGCAGATGCTGTTGATTATGGTGAAGTAACAAACGGCAGAAGAGATGAATCAGTTGTATTTTCAATGCAGACATTTGTGGTTAAGCTTGCAAGTGGTATAGCAGCAGGATTAACTGGTGTTGTAGTTGCGATAATTGGCTTAAATACCAGTGAAAATGCCTGGGTTGATGGCCTAAACAGTTCTCCAACATTATTTATCTTAAGACTGGTAATGGCTTTAATACCAATCATTGCCTTAGGATTCGCATTATATTATTATGCTAGAAAATTCATGTTAGATGAAAAAAAGATGGAAGAAATAGGCTCTATCTTAAATAAAGAAGAATAAGAACAATTTCTTATAAAACAAATAAATTATTTCATAAGAAAGAGGAATGCAACCATTATAATGCATTCCTTTTTATAAGTCTTATATTTATTAAAAAATATTAAAAATTTTGTAATTTTTTTAGTATTCCTCTTGAATTATTATGTAGTTTTGCTATCATATAGTTAGAAAAGGGATGCAATCCATGTTGAAGGCATTCCTTTTTTATTGTTTTTTATAAACTTCATATTTGTTAAAGTCTTTGATAATTAATACTTCTAACCAAATGTTAACTTTTAGAAAGTTGATTGCTCGTTGTATTATTTTGCTTTTATCCAATGTACTTGAAGTAATATCAAGTAATATATTACTGGATTGTTTTCTTCCAGATTTAAGTCTTGTATCAACGCCATCAATTCTTTTTGTTTTATCTAATATTTTGATTTCAATCGTTTGTTCATCAATGAGTGGAAAGTTATTCAAAAGCAGTAAATCAGCAGATGGTTCTTTTTCAGGCTTAGTTAGTCCTCTTTGCAATTTAACATCACCCCAGATTGTATTTTTAAACCAAGTTACTATATCAATTTCCTCCTTTTTAAACTTTCCGAATGTTGCATTACTTTTATCATATTTATTTCCACTTTTTGTAATAGTATAATCCGAAATCTCTATTTCGCCATCTTTTGGCTTAGCCATCTTCTCCCATTCAACTTTTACGTTCTTAACAGAAGAAGTATTAGAAAGATGAAAATCTTTCTTTATTTTCTTGTTATTAAGGCCATTTGTTTTGCTATTTTTCTTAATTCTTTTCTTCTTATCTTGTGTTTTCATATGCTAATTCTTGTATTTAGGACTTACTCCCTCTATTTCTTTATTGACAAGAAGAGGGCAAAATTCCTCACTTTTTCAAAAATTTTTTAAAATTTATACAAACACCCTAAATACCCTCATATACTACTTGATTTTTAAATTGGTTTTGCATCATATAGTTAGAAAAGGAACGCAGTCATAACCGAAGGCGCTCTCTTTTTTATTTTTATAGAAAAATAATCACAGTTGTTTTTAATAAACATTGAACAATTTCCTATTGAAAATCTTTTCAATAAAGGTTATCATAGATAAGCACGTGGAAGGAGTGCAACTACTCCGTTAACCACAACCATAAGGAGGAAAAACATGGGAAAGAAAGTTGCTAAAGTTAGTAAGTTGCAATTCATGGCTGGCCAAGCTAAACCTGGACCTGCTCTTGCTAGTGCTGGTATCAACATGCCTCAATTCTGTACTCAATTTAATGATCAGACAAAAGACAGAATGGGTGATGTAGTTCCAGTTATCATTACTTCGTATGAAGACAAATCATTTGACTTTGTACTTAAGACTACACCTGCTGCATTCTTATTAAAGAAAGCTGCTGGTATCCAAAAAGCTAGTGGTACACCTAATAGCGTTACTGCTGGTAAGATTACTAAGGCACAATTAAAGGAAATCGCTGAATACAAGATGCCTGATTTGAATGCTAATGATGTTGAAGCTGCTATGCGTATTATCGCTGGTACTGCTAGAAACATGGGCATTAAGATAGAAGGTGAGGACTAAAGTATGAAGAGATCAAAAGCTTATAATAACGCTTTAAGCCTTTATGAAAAAAGCAAGAAATATCCTGTAAGTGAAGCTTGTGAATTAGTAAAGAAGACAAACAGTTTGAAATATGATGCTCAAGTAAGAGTTTCATTCAAATTAAATGTTGACCCACGTCATGCTGAACAACAAATTCGTGGTGCAATGGTACTTCCTGCTGGAACAGGCAGAAGCCAAAAAGTATTAGTAGTTACTCAAGGTCCTAAGATGGAAGAAGCTAAAGCTGCTGGTGCAGATTATGTTGGCGATAAAGAAATCTTAGAAAAGATTAAAGGTGGCTGGTTTGATTTTGATGTCATCGTTGCTACTCCAGATATGATGGGCGAACTTGGTAAATTAGGTAAGATTTTAGGTCCTAAAGGTTTAATGCCTAACCCTAAAACTGGTACTGTTACTCCAAACATCGCTGGTGCTGTTGAAGAAATCAAGAAAGGTAAAGTTACTTACCGTGTTGATAAAGATGGCAACATCAACTGTCTAATTGGTAAAGCAAGTTTCGAAGCAAAAGATCTAGAACTTAACTTCAATGCATTATATGCACAAATCTTAAAGGCTAGACCTGCTGCTGTAAAAGGACAATATGTATTAGGTATCACATTATCTTCTAATATGGGTCCTGGTATCAAAGTAGAAGCTGCAAATAACTAACAATTTAAAAAGCTGTTAAGTATAAACTGTAAGTTTAAAAATAACAGCTTTTTATATACCTTTTTATTTTGAAATAATAGATATATAATTAATTCATATTTTTTAAAAAGGAGAAAACTTATGATTATTGGTACAACAAAAGAATTAAAGAATCATGAATATCGTGTTGGTTTAACTCCAGATAATGTAAGTGCATATGTACATTTTGGCCACACTGTCTATGTTGAAAAAGGTGCTGGTAAAGGTGCCGGTTTTGAAGATGAAGCATATCTTAAGGCAGGGGCGAAAATCTTAAAGACTGCTAAAGAAGTCTATGATAAATGTGAAATGATTGTAAAGGTTAAAGAATTAGAGGAAGAAGAATTTGATCTGATTAAAGAAAATACAATTCTTTATACTTATCTACATTTAGCCAGCAATAAAAAATTCGCTGATGTTTTATTAAAAAAGAATATTAAGTCAATCGCATTTGAAACAATTAAAGATGAGTTTGGCAATTTGCCATGTCTTCGTCCAATGTCTCAGATTGCAGGTAGATTATCAATTCAGGAAGGTGCTAAATATATTGAAAAAGAATATGGTGGCAGAGGTATCTTATTGGGTGGTGTTCCTGGTGTTGAAAGAGGAAAGATTGTGATATTAGGTGGCGGTATTGCTGGTACTTATGCAGCTAAGGCAGCTGTTGGTATCGATGCTCAAGTTACCTTACTAGAAATCAATGCCAATCGTTTAGCATACCTAGAAGATATCTTTGGTGCTAGTGTTACAACACTTTATTCAAATAAAGAGAATCTAGAAAAAGCATTAAGAGAAGCTGATTTAGTTATTGGTTCTGTTCTTGTTCCTGGTGGTAAGACACCAAAGATCATCAAAAAAGAACACTTAAAGATAATGAAGAAGGGTGCTGTTATTGTAGATATCGCTATAGACCAAGGTGGATGTTGCGAAACAAGCCGTGTTACAGTTCATGATAATCCTATCTTTGTAAAAGAAGGCATCGTTCATTATTGTGTTGGAAATATGCCAGGAGCTGTTCCTTTCACTAGTACTTTAGCTTTAGCTAATACAACAATTAAATATGGTTTAAGAATTGCGAATATGGGTCTTGAAGAAGCTTTAAAGGCTGACTCTAACTTCGCATATGGCTTAAATACATATAATGGTAAAGTAACAAACGCAAATGTTGCGCGTGCTTTAAATAAGAAATATGTTCCAGTATTAGAAGCAATTTCTAAATAAAGCATCAAATTATGTTATTATATAAATGTTAAAACGATTAAAAAAGAAGTAGTAACTTAATGTCGTTTAATAAGCGAGTGGGGTATGGTGGAAGCCCATTTAAACAGTTAAGTGAATTCATCTTTATAGTGACACCAATCATGTCCGGTAACGCGTTATAGTAATTAAGTGCAGTTTAATACTGAATTAGGATGGTACCGCGATTTTCGTTCCTATATCGCGGTTTTTTATTTGAAGGAGAAATAAATTATGGATGATTTGAAAACTCTAAAAGAAGAAGCGTTAAAAGCTATTGAAGAAATTAAAGATTCTAAGTTACTAGAAGAACTAAGATTAGAATATCTTTCTAAGAAAGGGAAGATTCAAGGACTTATGTCTCAGATGAAAGACTTAAGTGCTGAAGAAAAACCTAAGTTTGGTCAACTTGTGAATGATTTAAAAAATAGTGTACAAGAAGCTCTTGAACAAAAGAAGAAAGAGATTGAAAGTGCTTTATTAGATGCTGAATTAAATAATGAAAAGATTGATTTGACATTAAATGCTTATACACCAAAAGCTGGTTCACTTCATCCTTTAACTTTAGTACAAAGAGAACTAGAAGATATCTTTATTGGTATGGGCTATAACGTAGCTGAAGGACCAGAAGTAGAACTTGATGAATATAATTTCACAAGAGCCAATACTCCAGAGGGACATCCTGCAAGGGATATGCAAGATACCTTTTATATTGATGTAAATCATTTATTAAGATCACAAACTACAGCTATTCAAATGCGTGTATTAGAAAAAGAAGCTAATCATCTACCTATTAAAGTTATTTGTCCTGGTAAAGTATATAGAAGAGATGATGATGATGCAACCCATTCTCATCAATTCGTTCAATGTGAAGGTTTAGTAATCGGCGAAAATATTACGGTAGCCGATTTAAAAGGAACACTTGAGTTAATGATTATGGAATTATTCAAAAAGGATGCTAAGATTAGATTCAGACCATCATATTTCCCATTTACTGAACCATCATTTGAAGTAGATATGACTTGTCATATTTGTGGTGGTAAAGGTTGTCCAACATGTAAGGGCACAGGTTGGATTGAAATCTTAG
Source organism: uncultured Solobacterium sp. (assembly GCA_946415785.1). Classification (GTDB taxonomy): domain Bacteria; phylum Bacillota_I; class Bacilli_A; order Erysipelotrichales; family Erysipelotrichaceae; genus Colivicinus. The sequence goes on along the minus strand of CAMKTV010000018.1, from coordinate 11,482 downwards.
GTAGCGGTATGGTTCATCCAAATGTCTTAGAAATGGCTGGAATTGATTCGAAGAAATATACAGGTTTTGCCTTTGGTGTAGGTATTGAAAGATTAGCGATGCTTAAATATGGCATTAGTGATATTCGTGATTTATATGCTAATGATGTGCGCTTTTTAAGCGGTTTTAAGAAATAGGAGGTGCCATATGTTATTAAGTTTAAAATGGTTAAATGAATTTGTTGATTTAAGTGGTTTAGACAGCGAAGAAATAGAAGAAAAATTAGTTAAAGCAGGTTTTGAAGTAGAAAGTGTTAGACACTTAGGACTAGGAACTAATTTGGTAGTTGGTAAAGTTATTGAATGTAAGGATCATCCTAATTCTGATCATCTTCATGTAACAAAAGTTGATATTGGATCTGAAGTATTAGATATTGTATGTGGCGCTCCAAATTGTAGAGAAGGTTTAAAAGTTATCGTAGCCAAAGTTGGTGCTAAACTTCCAGGCGGTGAAATAAAGGCTGGTGTTATAAGAGGCGAAACTTCTAATGGAATGTTATGTTCATTAAAAGAATTAAACATAACTGAAGATATGCTTCCAGAAAACTCACCATCATTAAATGGCATTGAAGAATTAGATGATAGATTTGAAGTTGGCGAAAGTGATATCTTAAATAAGCTAGGATATGAAGATACTATCTTTGAAGTATCTATTTATGCCAATAGACCAGACTGTTTAGCTATGTATTATATGGCCAAAGAAGCAGCTGCTATTTTAAATAGGCCATGTAAGTTACCTGAATTTGAAGGTAAAGCTGATGTTGGCACAAAAACTGATTTTAGATTAAACAGCGCATCTAAAAACTGCACACACTTCTTGGCGAAAGTTGTAAACAGTGTAACGATTAAAGAATCACCTGATTGGATGAAGCAACATCTAAGAGCCAATGGTGTAAAAGCTATCAATAATCTAGTAGATATTTCCAATTATGTCATGTTAGAAACAGGACAACCTTTACACTTCTATGATTTAGAAAGTAATCCAAATCGAAACATTGAAGTCAGAGATGATTACGAAGGCAAATATGAAGCATTAGATGGCATAGAATATGATATCGAAGAAGGTGATATCATGATTACTTCTGATGGTAAACCTATTGGTATAGGTGGAATCATGGGTGGTGAAAATACCAAGATTCTTGATACAACAAAAGGCCTTATCATTGAAGCTGCCTTATTTGATCATGCTCAAATTAGAAGAACTTCAAATCGTTTAGGACTACAAACAGAAGCTGCTGCTAGATTCTCTAAAGGACTAGAACCTTTAGCTCAAAATAGAGCAGTTGATAGAGCTGTACAATTATTAATTGAATTAGCTGACGCTAAAGACTTTGAAGAAACTGTTGAATATGGCAGTGCCGATTATGAACCATATGAAATAGAAGAAAGCCTTGAACATTTAAATACTTTAAGTGGAAAACAATATTCAATGGAAGAAGCTGTAGGAGTTATGAAACGCCTAGGCTTTGAAACAACAAATGATGAAAAAGTATTTAGAGTTACCATTCCTTCACATCGTTCTACTGACTTAAAGATAAAAGAAGACCTTGTTGAAGAAATAGTTAGATTAACTGATTTTGATGATTTGAAATCTACTTTACCATTACTTCCTCAAACAGTAGGCAAATTATCACCTATTCAAAGAATTAGAAGAAATGTAAGAGAGACATTAACTAATGCTGGCTTTAATGAAACTATTTCTTATACATTAGTGGATCAAAAGAAAATCGATGAAGCATTATTACCAGTAGGTGAACCAATAGCATTATTATCACCATTAAGTGATGCAAGAAAATATGTCAGAAATTCATTAATGAATTCGCTACTTGAAACATTATCTTATAACTTAGACCACTCTAATACTGATTTAAATCTTTTTGAAATCTCAACTGTATATGGAAAAGATATTCAAGGTGAAAGACTTGGTTTAATTATGACAGGCAATCTAAGTGATTATAAAGTAATGCACAATAAGATTAAAACTGATTTCTATGTATTAAAAGGACAAGTTCTAGAAGTATTAGATAATCTTGGATATGAAGCTAAAAGAGTTGTCTTAAAAGAAAACACAGTAGATACCAAACATTTCCACCCTTATCAATCAGTAACGATTGAAATAAATAATGAGTTAGTTGGTATTATGGGTAAACTTCATCCTGCATACATGAACTCGATGAAATTAAAGGATGTATATTACTCAGAAATCCTTTTAGATAAGTTAGTAGACAAGAATCCATCAAAAGTAAAAGCACCAGTAGTAAATAAATATCCATCTATTTCAAGAGATATTTCACTAGTACTAGAAGATCAAATAAAAGCAGCTGATTTAATTAGATTAATCAAGAAAGCTGGTGGCCAATTAGTTAAATTAGTAGAAGTATTTGATGTCTATAAAGGAGAACATATCAAAGAAGGCTATAAATCAATATCATTATCAATCGTCTATGAAGATCCTTCTAAGACTCTAAAGAGTGAAGATGTAGAAACAATTCACAATAAAGTTCTTGAAGAATTGAATAAACAATATAATGCAGAACAAAGATAGAACATTTCGTTTGTAAAGTGTTTGCATATAGCTTTAATAGTTTTTATGTTTATAATTTATGACGTTTTTTAGGAAGATGATGAAATTAACAATGCGAGGAGAGTTTAAATGAAAAAACATGTGTTATTAATAACAATAATTCTTTGTTGCACATCCCTGTTTGGCTGTTCTAAAAAGGAGTTAACAGCAAGCGGAATTTACGAGGGTATAGTAGACAAAAAGTATTATTATGATTGCGTAAACGTAATTGACAATAATGATTTGTTTCTTTCTGCATATGAATTTTCTGTATTAAAAACAAAATATGAAAATTGTAAAACTACACCAGATTTTAAAATAATCGAATTTAGTTCAACATTAGATGCGAGAGTTTATAAAGATGTATTAGATAAAGAGAAAGACTACGTTTATGAATTACTTAAGAATAATTATGATTTTTCAGAAACATTTATTAGCAAAAACCTAAAAATCGAAACTGAAGAAGCAACTTATAAAGCTGAACGATACGAGAACATAGTAATTGAAACTAAAAAGAATTTAGAGAGCGAAATAAGCACACATGTAACAGAAAAGATTAATAAAATAATTGAAAAGAGTAAGAAAAATAATGATTCGTCTCTAGACGGTGATTATGAAACTCTTCTTAAGACGGCTCAGGAAAAATATTATTCGAAGTCAAAAAACGCAAAAGTAGTTAATGATTTCATAAAAAGTGTTAATGAACAAATAGAAAAAATAAATTCATATGACGATTTAGAAATAACTAATGAAAATCACACAAAAATATATGATAGCGTTGTTGAGGTTTTGCCGTTATTACAAGATTTAAAAGAATCAGAGAGTTTTTCTGAAAAGGCCAGTGCAACAGAGGAGATTGCCGAAAAAGTATTAAGTAGCATAGAAAAAATTCAAAAAGATAATATCAAAAATATTGAAAGAAAAATAACTAACGTTGAAAAAACACTTAATTATGATGCATATACAGAGGTTAATGAAACAATAAATAATTATGGTCTTTCAAGCCTATACTCAGATTCTATTAAAGACTGGAACGAAAGAATATCAAAAGTTAAAAGTGATGTAGAAGAAAAAAAGAAATTTGATGACTTTAAAGCAGATTGCATTTCGGTATCTTATGAAGAATTAATGAGATACTCGGATACATATAAAACTCAAAAAATTGCCGTTTCTTTATATATAAGCGAAGTGGAACCTGATGGGCTAATTTTTGATGGAACTATTTGGGCAAAAATGGCAGGACAACAATGTGTTTTGACAGATGATAGATCAAAAAAGGAGCCAAAGATTTTAACTGGCGACAGAGTAACTGTGTATGGCTACGGAGCTGGCTTAACAAAAGTTAAACGATATTTAAAAGGCACTGGTATCTTAGGAACCGATTTGTTCGCAACAACAATTTCTGAATGGGAAGTTCCTGTTATTAAAGCAACTTATGTTGTGTTTAAATAAAATAACATTTTGAAAGTTTCAAGGAAACATAATTATAAAAAACGAGTTCTTGCAGAAACGTTAATTAAATATAAGTCTTTTTATATAGAAATTTTATAAAATACTAATAACTCTATTTCATCAATAGTTTTTTCTTGATTGCTTTTTTAGCTTCATCTATATCGTTGAAATCAATGAATTCTCCTTTGATTTCTTCGTAGTCTTCATTGCCTTTGCCAAGTATCATGATTAAATCATTTTTTGAAGCATTCATGATAGCCGTTTCAATAGCTTTTGCACGATCAACAATAGTTTCATAATTGTCTTTATCTTGAACTAACTCCGTTAAATCTTTTATGACATTAAGCGGATCTTCAAATCGTGGATCTTCATAAGTAAATATTACATGGTCATTATTTAAGACACATAATTCTCCCACATATTTTCTTTTTGAGGCATCTCTTTGTCCTGCGTTACCAGTAACGACAATTCTTTTATTTACATCTAATTGATTGGTGAAATCAAATAATCTTCTTAGTCCATTAGGAGTATGGGCATAATCAACTAATACAAAGAAATCTTGTCCTAAATCTACTGATGTCATTCTGCCATCAACATATAGATTCTTGATTCTTTTTATTAAATCACTTATATCGTATCCAAGATTTAGACATATCAATAATGCCAAGGCAAGATTTTCAACATTAAAGCTTCCAAGTAATGGTGAAACAATCTGATATTCTTTTCCCTGATAGATAAAAGTGATGTCTGTCTGGTTTGGCTTTAAAAGATAATCTTTAATATATAAGTCACAATCAGGTTTATAACCATAAGTTTTATAATCATTGATGTTTTTGAACTGCTCAAAATATTTATCATTTTGATTTAATATTCCTAGTTTTGATTGTCTAAATAATTGCTTCTTACAATCGATATAATTCTCTAATGTTTTATGTGTATTTAAGTGTTCCTTATCAACATTTGTAAGACCACCAATATCAAACTTAATGCCATCTAATCGATGATGAAAGAAGCCTTCAGAAGATGTTTCCATCGCCACATATTTACAACCACTCTTTACAAATTTATCTAAGATTTCATATAAAAACTCAATGCCTGGAGTGGTGTTTTCTGTTTCGCCTTTTACTTTGGCACAACTATAACCATTAGTTCCAATATAACCACAAATATCATCTCCTAATAATTGTTGGATAATGGTTGTGCTTGATGTTTTACCATCAGTACCGGTTACACCAATTAGAGTTAATTTATCTTGAGGATTATCATAGAATCTCTCATATAATTCTTTTAAAATCTCATTAGGATTGTCTACTTTTATATAAGGAATATTTACTTCTACATCTTTTGCGGTAACTAAAGCGGCAGCACCATTTTTAATTGCTTCATCTATATAATCGTGTCTATCAACGCTAGCGCCTTTTATACAAATAAATAGATCGCCTTTTTTAAGTGTTTTTGTGTTAGTTGATAAACCACTAATTTCTACATCTTCACCGACATAATCTTTAAAAAGTTTATTCAATTTCATATTGCCATTATATAATAAATACATGATTTATACGATTACGACAAACCCTTCACTAGACTATTATGTAAAGATTAAAGACTTAAAAGTTGGTGCAACAAATCGTAGTGAAGGCGAAGATTATGATGCTGCTGGTAAGGGCGTAAATGTTTCTAAAGTATTAAACAATATGAACATTTCATCAATTGCCCTTGGTTTTTTAGGTGGTTATAATAAAGACCACTATCTGGACTTATTAGCTAAATATGATAAGATTCAACCTCAATTTATAATGATCAATGACAACACAAGAATCAATATCAAAATTGATGGTGATAAAGAAACTTCATTAAATGCCTTAGGTCCTAAAATTGAACAAAAAGAATGGGAACGTTTCACAAAAAGATTAGATTCTATTTTTGATAATGATTATGTTGTCTTAAGTGGTAATGTTCAGGATGATTTATCAGAATCACTAATCGTCGCTATGAAAGATTTAATTGACAATCATGTCAAAGTTATTCTTGATACTGATGAAGACATTGTATTGAGCTTACTTGAAAAAGGTCCTTATCTAATTAAACTAACAGGTGATATGAGTGAAGAAGAATTATTCAATAAAGCTAAAGAATATATTGAAAAAGGTTCTAAATATGTAATGTATTCTTCATATCATAAACCTGCATATTTATTTAAAGAAGATGAATATTATGTCTGTGAAGATTTTAAGAGCGTTGATGAATCATTCATCGGTGCTAATGATTCAATGATAGCTGGTTTATTATACGCATCTTTAAAGGCTGCTACTATCTATGAAGCATTCTTATATGCCAACAGTTTGACTTTGACATTAAAGCATATGGATGATGTAGTTGACTTTAATGTTGTTGATGCGCATTATAAAGAACTTGAAATAAAGAGGCTTTCATATTAATGAAGAAGTTTTTCATAATTCTATTAACAGTATTATGTCTATTTGGCTGCAGTAAAAAACCTGATAAGTCAATTCCTTTTGAACTTGAAACATATGCCTGTGATATGTCAGGATATGAAGGAATGGATGCAAGAAAACATATGTTTGTAGGCACAACTGTTAAGGAATTAGAAAGAACAATATTAGAAAAAGGTTATGGCGTCTTTGTCTTAAGCAGAACTGGCTGTAATCATTGTCAGATGGTTATGCGTTATCTTAATGAAGTAGCTGAAGAATTAGATGTCAAGATTTATTATATTGACGCTACCAGTGAAGAATATCCAATTGTTGGTACTGATAATTATGAACTGTTATTTGATTTATTGTATTCAACATTAAATACTGGTAAAGATGGCAAAGAGATTCAAACACCTGAAGTATTCACGATTGTTGAAGGAAAGATCACATCATATAAAATTGGCACAACCTGGAAGGGCAGTGAATATGATGATAATGATATAAATGAATTAAAAGCTTTATATCGCAAGATGCTTACTCCCTTCGCATAGAAATGTCAAGACTGGTAATTATTAAATGATTTTAAGATAATAAAAGTACCTAGTGAGGTATTAAATTCCTACATATATAAATCGGATCTTATGCGTGTCATCTGTTGGTGTTGAAAGCCTAACTTGATTAGGAATCCTAAAGGCAGATGTAGCTGACCCACCTGATAGGCATCAGGAAATTTAACTCACTGGGCAATTAGACAAATAACTTATAAAAAGTTAGAATATCAAAAAGGAGAAATTATGTCAGGAATTTGGAATTCAATTTTGTATCTTGTTGTCGGTTTACTTGTTGGTGGTGGCTTAGGATTCTTTATCACAAAGCGCATCTATGATAAACAATTAAGAGAAAATCCGCCAATTAATGAAAATATGATTAAGATGTTATATTCTCAAGTTGGTAGAAAACCATCAGAAGCTCAAGTTAGAGCTATCATGAAATCAATGGGATTACAACAAAACGACAAAGAAAAGAAGAAATAAAAAAGACTAGTTTGATTTGAAGATTAAAACTAGTCTTCTTTTTAATAATTATTTAAGGAAAGTAACTTTACTTTCTTCTTTTTTTATTAACCTGATTATATTGGCACGATGCATGAAGATAATAAATAATGCCAATAATAATACTAGTGTTGCTAGGCCATTATCTTTATATGTCAAAAAGCCCATGATGGCAGCTGCTAGAACACCTGACATAGAAGCTAAAGACATATATTTAAATAATCCTAAAACAATTAGAAATACCAATAATGGGAAAAGGAAGGTAAAGATAAAATCATGAGTTACAAATAAGGCTAAGCCCAATACATAACCCATAGCACAAGCTACTGCCTTACCACCTTTGAAATTCGCAAATACTGGGAAGCAATGTCCAATGCAGACAGCCAAGCCAACATAGCGACAACAATCTGGTGAAATCTTATTACAAAGCACCATCATCAAAAACGCCTTTGTAGCATCCAATAAGATGACAATAATGCCAACTTTTTTGCCTAATACTCTACCAGCATTAGTTCCACCTAGATTACCAGAACCTTTAGTACGGATATCAGTATTATAAAAAACCTTACCAATAATTAAGGCCCAAGGAATAGATCCAACCAGATATCCTAGAATTAACCACAATATCACTTTCATGTCATCATTATACCAAAAAATTAGCCTGTTTTTTTGTTATAATTAGAGGGTATGAATAATAAATATGATGATAGTAGTATTGAGATTCTAGAAGGTCTAGAAGCGGTTCGAAAAAGACCAGGAATGTATATTGGCTCAGTTGATGTAAGAGGACTTCACCATCTAGTTTGGGAAATAGTTGACAATTCAATTGATGAGGCCTTGAATGGTTTTGGTAAGGAGATTTTAATTGAACTAAACAAGGATAATTCATGTAGTATAACTGACTATGGTCGTGGTATGCCTGTAGGACAACATAAGTCTGGCAAGAATACCTTAGAGGTTATTTTCACTGTCTTACATGCTGGTGGTAAATTTAGACAGGATGGTGGCTATAAAACAGCTGGTGGTTTACATGGTGTTGGCGCAAGCGTTGTAAATGCTTTAAGTTCTTGGCTAGAAGTAGAAGTATGTAGAGATAAAAATCGTTATAAGATGCGCTTTGAAAATGGTGGCAAGAAAGTATCAAAGATTGAATTGATTGGTCCAACAAATAGAACTGGTTCAAAGGTAACTTTCTTACCTGATTCAAAAATCTTTTCAACGACTCATTTTTCTTTTAATACAATATGTGAAAGAGCCCAAGAAGAAGCCTTCTTATTACAGGGTGTCAAATTAACTGTTAAAGATTATCGTAATAATGAAGAAGCATCATTTGTCTATGATGATGGCTTAAAAGCCTTCATGGACTATCTACATGAAGATAAAAATGTGCTTCATGATACCGCAATCATAACTGGCGAACAAAATGGCATCAATGTAAATATTGCCTTCCAATACACTGATTCTTATCAAGAGAACACTTATTCATTTGTCAATCTAGTTAGAACAAGTGATGGAGGAAGCCATGAAGTAGGCTATAAGAGTGCCTTTACAAAAACCGTCAATGAATATGCTAGAAACAATGGCTTATTAAGAGAAAAAGATAAGAATTTTGAAGGTTCTGATGTAAGAGAAGGTTTAACTTCTATTATTTCAATAACTGTTCCTGAATCATTATTACAATTTGAAGGCCAGACAAAAGGTAAATTAGGTACACCTGAAGCTAAGAATGTTGTGGATGCGATTGTAAGTGAAAAGCTGATGTATTTTCTAATGGAAAATAAAGAATTGGCTATTCAGTTAATAAAGAAAATTCAAAAGGCAGCAGCAGCCAGAGAAGCGGCCAGAAAGGCAAAAGACGAAGCCAGAGCTGGTAAGAAATCAAATACCAAGGCTAAAGAAATTTTAAGTGGTAAATTAGCTAATGCTCAATCTAAAGATTATGAAAGATTAGAATTATTCCTAGTCGAAGGTGATTCAGCTGGTGGCAGTGCCAAGAAATGTCGTGATTCAAAATATCAGGCAATCTTACCATTAAGAGGTAAAGTTTTAAATACTGAAAAAGCATCTTTAGTTGATATTGAAAAGAATGAAGAATTAAATACTATCATTCATTGTATTGGTGCTGGTGTTGGTGCCCATTTTGATATTGAAGATATTCATTATGATAAAGTTATCATCATGACCGATGCGGATACTGATGGTGCCCATATTCAGGTATTATTACTTACATTCTTCTATCGTTTTATGCGTGAATTAATTGAACAGGGACATGTCTATGTCGCTAAGCCTCCACTATATGGCATCAAAACAAAAGAGGGTATGCATTATTTATTCTCTGATGAAGAATTAAATGAATATCGTGAACAGGCAAAAGGTAAATTAGAAATACAAAGATATAAAGGACTAGGTGAAATGGATGCTGACCAGTTATGGGATACAACCATGGACCCAGCCAAAAGAACATTAATCCAGGTAAGCATTGATGATGCTGCTTTATGTGAAAGAAAGATAACTGTTTTGATGGGTTCTAATGCAGAACTTAGAAGAAAATGGATTGAAGAAAATATTGATTTCACATTAGAAGAAAGTTATAAGGTGGATAATAATGGCTAGAAGAAAAGAAGTCACTATTGAAAAAAATGTTGTAGAAGCATTAGACGATATCATATCGGATCGTTTTGGTGCCTATTCAAAATATATCATTCAAGATAGAGCCTTACCTGATGCCAGAGATGGCTTAAAGCCAGTACAAAGAAGAATACTATATTCGATGTATATTGATGGCAATACTGCTGAAAAAGCCCATCGTAAATCAGCGAAAGCTGTAGGTCAGATTATGGGTGTTTTCCATCCTCATGGTGATTCAAGTATCTATGATGCCATGGTTCATTTATCACAGGACTGGAAGATTAACCTGCCATTAATTGATATGCATGGAAACAATGGTTCAATTGATAATGACCCGCCAGCTGCTATGCGTTATACTGAAGCACGTCTTTCAAGTAATGCAATATTATTATTAGATGACATTGATAAACAATGTGTATCTTTCACAAATAACTATGATGATACAACTCTAGAACCAACCGTTTTACCTGCCAGATATCCTGAATTATTAGTCAATGGTTCAACTGGTATTTCATCAGGCTATGCAACTAATATTGCTCCACATAATTTAAATGAAATCGTTGAAGCAACCATCTATCGTTTAAATAATCCTGATTGTACATTAGATGATTTGTTGTGCATTGTAAAAGGGCCAGACTTCCCAACTGGTGGTATTGTTCAAGGAAAGGAAGCTTTAAAAGAAGCTTATGCGACTGGTAAAGGAAAAGTTGTCGTAAGAAGTAAATGTGAAATCGTTGAAGGAAGGACAAATAATCAAATCATCATCACGGAAATTCCTTATGAAGTTGTCAAAAGTGATTTAGTTAAAAAGATATCAGATATCTACCTAAATAAAAAGATTGAAGGTATAAGTGATGTTCGTGATGAATCAGGAAGAAGTGGTTTAAGAATCGTTGTCGATTTAAAGAAAGAAGCCAACAGCGAGATGATCTTAAATTATCTATATAAGAATACTGATTTACAGATGAATTTTTCTTATAACAATATCGCTATCGTAAATCATCGACCAACATTATTAAATCTTATTGATGCTTTAGATGCCTTCATTGATTTTAGAAGAGAAGTAGTCTTAAACAGATCAATTTATCTAAGAGAAAAGAAGGCCGCTAGATTACATATTATTGATGGTTTAATCAAAGCTATTTCTATTCTTGATGCCATCATTGAAACAATCAGAAAAGCTAAAGATAAGAAAGATGCCAAAGAAAAATTAAAAGAAAATTTCTTATTCTCTGAGGAACAGGCTGAAGCTATTGTGAATTTAAGACTATATCGCTTAACTTCAACAGATATCAGTGAATTAAAGAATGAATA